>NZ_BAAABH010000034.1:0-35729 GCF_054767855.1 Clostridium sp. CTA-19
AACACTAGGTGCAATTGCTTGTTTTAAAATTTTACCAAAATCCAAATAGGGGTACTAACACTAGGTGCAATTGCTTGTTTTAAAATTTTACCAAAATCCAAATAGGGGTACTGGTTCTTTGCTTAACTTGTTATGGGAATACAGCAATTGTGGAATCTATAGTTTAAACGAAGAAAATAGCCACAAATGAACCTGTCCCACTTGTTATGGTGTGAAAACTTAGAGATATTGCTTACTTAGATTTTTTAGGAAAACTATATTCAAAAATACGTTGAGAATTATTAGGAACGAAGTGACTAATAATAACCACAACTATTAACTATTCACTGTTAACTCCTAACTGACAAAGTCCCACAACTATTAACTCTTAACTATTAAAGTCCAGTATTACCAACGTTAATAAACTTTTACATCAATAAATGTGACAATCTTCTAAAAATCCTATCTTTCCTTCTAAGTAATGTTCTATAGTTAACTCCTTTAATTTTAGCAAGGTCTTTTATTGTTGCTTGCTCTGTTACATAACAATAGTATATTAAATCCCTATCATCTTTAGGTAAATCATTTATCAAATCGACAAGCTGTTTACCTCTACATTTATTTAAAAAATTATCTTCTAAATCAAAAGAATCAATAACAGTATCAACTAAAGTTACACCTTCACCAATTGGAGAAGATAAACTGCTTACAGAATTATTTTCAGCTTCCTTTTTTATTAGGGCATTAAAATTTAGTTTAATAGCTCTCATAGTATAGTTTAGGAAAGCCCCTTGACATGGAGTAAAAAACTCAATACATTTAAGCACACTTTCATACCCAACCATGATTAAATCCTCAAGTTCATAACCTCTTATAAAAACACCTTTAGCTAAAGTTACAATATAAGGTTTAAATCCTAATATTAGTGTTTCTTTTGCTTTTTCATCACCTTGTTGAGCAGATTCTAATAGATTGTCCAATAATTCCTTATTTTTTAACATATCTATGCTTTTGTGATAGTTTGAAGAACCATTGTTTTCATTAGCTGCTTCCCTAAACACCTCCTTAGTTAGTAAATCTTTATCATTTTTAGTCATAACGAAATACCTCCAAGAATTATTTTAGTTGACTAACTAATAAATTAGAAACATTATAAAAGTTGTTGTCAAATAAACCTTTATTGTGTTTCTTTATGTACACCTTATCACAACATAATCTAATACTTAATAAATAATTAATTAAAAAAGTGTAAATGAAAATTATTACACAATTATAAAGAACAATTAAAGAAAAATAAAAAGTTCAGTTTGAAAATATACTTATTTTAAAAATATTACATAAAAATAAATCAAACTTAAAATAAATTGTAATTCTATAAAATATTAATTATAAAAATAAAAACTACATCAACAAATAGATTAAAATTGAATAAATGGAATAATAATGTAAACTTATAGCATTTATACAGTTGACTTTTATATAGCTGCTAAAATATAATGTTTTTTGTCGTGAAAACATTGAATATGACTAAATAATAAGATTAAGAAAATAATGTAAAACAATACTTATGAATTAATGATAAATAAATTTTGAACAATATAAATAAAATATTAAAAAAGTTGCAAAACTTAAAATAAAATACAAACAAATGGATAAAAATGTATTTAAAAAGGGGGCAAAGAAATGAGTAAAAATATGTTATCGCCATTGGAAGTAACAGAATACGTTGAAGAGGTAGGGGTGAAAAAAGCTAAGAACAAATCAATACAAACTTTATTCTTAGGAATTTTAGCAGGTGCTTATATAGCACTAGGTGCTTTTGGTTCAGCAGTAGCTTCACATAGCGTTACTAATTTTGGGTTACAAAAGACTGTAGCAGGATTAGTTTTCCCAGTTGGATTATTACTAGTTTTAATTTGTGGTGCGGAATTATTTACAGGAAATTGTTTATTATCAGTTGCAGTGGCTCAGAAAAGAATATCAATAAAAGACATGGCTAAAAATCTACTTATAGTTTTTATAGGTAACTTTATAGGTACAGTATTAATAGCATTGCTTGTTTATGGAGCAGGACTATTAGATTTTAATTCAGGGGCAGTTGGAGGATATGCAATAAAGGTTGCAACAGGTAAAGTTAATCTTACAGTGAGCCAAGCTTTATTTAGTGGAATACTTTGTAACATAATAGTTTGCTTAGCAGTTTGGGGCTCTTATACAGCAAAAGATATTTCAGGAAAAGTGTTAATGGGGTTCATTCCTATATTTGTATTTATAATATCAGGGTTTGAACACTGTGTTGCTAATATGTACTACTTAACAATAGGTTTACTAGCAAAGGGAAACCCAGTATATGTAGAAGCATCACATCAAACAGCTGAAAAGTTAGCAAACTTAAATGTAATGGGAATAATTCATAACTTAATACCAGTAACAATAGGAAACATAATTGGTGGATCTGTTTTGATAGGATTAACGTATTGGTTCATATATAAGAAATCTGAAAAAAATAAAGAAATAATAAAAGAAAATAAAGTAGCATAAAAAACTGGCATTAGCCAGTTTTTTCTTTAAATTTTTTTAGTTCTGTATCTATTTTGTAACAATACTGATATGTATATGAATTATAATTAATATAATGGGAATATAGATATAAAAATGTAAAAAAATTCAAAGAAGAATATATGTAAAAAAGTTCAAAAAATACTAACATAAATTTCCTTAAAAAAATTGTAAAAAATGTTTTTTTCTTTATTGAATGTACAATACTAAAGGAGTATAATTATCTAGGTTATTCTCGTAATTTGGTAATTTACATATAGTATGAATAAGTTTTCATATGCCTAACATAATTACATATAAAGATATTAATCTTTAATTAAATAGGGTATTTTTAAAATCGTTTGTTCGGGGGTTGGAAGTGAGAATGAATATTGGAAAAGGACTTAGAAAAAGAATATTTTCAAAAGTTACATTGCTATTAATAGTGATGATAACATTGCTTTTAGTTGGGTGTAATAGTGCAAATGTAAGCCTTTCCGATAAAAAGCACTTAAAAGCAGTATTTGAAAGGCAAAATAAGATTTACTATTATGATGAAAAGAAACAAGAGATAAAAGAATTAGGTGAAAGTGGTACGCTTAAAGAATTATTATCAGTAAGCCCCAATAATGAAAAAATTGTTTATCAAATTAAAACAGACGATACTTCCAATAAACAGCCAGAAATTGTTGTAGAGAACTTAAAAAATGGAAAAATAGAAAAAATGCCAATAAACAATGAAGAATTTAAAATCATAACTGACATAAAGTGGATAAATGATGAAAGAATATTGATAAAATCACATATAAATCCGTCAGTACTTGCTTATGGCGTTTATGATATAAATACGAAAAAAGAAGTGAATTTTGTAAAAGGAAACTCGCTAAACACATATAATGATGGAGATAAACTGTTATATACTAAAGAAGTTAAAGATACAGAAGGTACTAAATCATATATATACATAAATGATAAACTTGTTTATGAATTAGAGAATGCAGATGAGCAAATACAAGAAACAGTTCTTTCAGAAGATTTTTCTAAACTTGCATTTAAAACATTTAAATTTGATATAACAACAGGGGAAGTAACAGATACTATTTACTTAGCTGATTTTGATAAAGAATATAAATTATCTAACATAAAATCAACTACAGTACCACAAATTATAGTAGGTTCATTAATGTTAGATAACAATCAGTTATATTTATCAAACCATGATGTGACTTATAAAGTAGAAAATGACCTGTTCACTGAAACAGATCTAAAAAAACCAGAACTAAATACAGAAAAACCAAAAGAAGAACGACTAGCAAAATTTAAAGAAATTTTAGCAAAACAATTTCCAAAGGAATTTGTGGCTGATTACTTAGATTTAGAAGAATTACAAATATATAATATAAAATTTTTCTAAAATAAAATAAAAGAAGATAAAAGATAATTTGAAAATTATCTTTATAAAAACTGGCGTTAGCCAGTTTTTTTATTTGAAACAAAAACTGTTAACTGTTAACTTTTAACTAGAAAAGTCCCATTTGTGATGGAGGTAACACTAGGAGTAATTGCTTGTTTAAGTTTTTAGATAAAACTATTTACATTAAACATAAATTTTATGTTTTCAAAATAATCCACAAAAATAAAACAATTTTCCGAATTATCAACAAAAGACACATAAAACAAAAGCAAATTGGGGATAAAATTTCAAAAAATACAAATTGATTGAAAAGTTATTAAATAACATGTGGATAGTTTTAAGTGGATTTTTAGAAATCCATAATAAACAATTTAAAAAATTGACAATGGACAATTGACATTTGATAATGATGGAGGAAACTGTATTACCAGTTTCTTTTGAATTTAAGGGAGTAAATTCTAATTTTGTGATATTAAATTAAACAAAGTTATATTCAAAGTTTACAACCGTAACAAATGGGACAGGCACGAAAGGTATATACCCATAAGATAAAGAGTAGCTCTTAAAATTTAATTACCATAAATAAAAAAAGTTAGCCAGTCCCTGAGATAGTTAACAGTTAAGAATTAATAGTTAAAAGTTCAGGTTGAAACTGGACTACCAGTTTCTTTGAAATAAAGTAGCTTTGCTGCGTAGATATTCGGGACTGGCTTTGATGTTTTAGATAGAAGTATAAAATTGTGAGAGTATCAAGTGTTAGCGAAGAAAATAAATTTATCGTGCCTGTCCCATTTGTTATGGAGCTAAGGCTATAATTTATTGCTTACTTAGATTTTGTTAGTAAAACTAGATTTTAAAGATAAGTTTAGCATTACTAGGAGCAAAGCGAATAGTAATAACCATAACTGTTAACTATTCACTATTAACTTTTAACTAAAAAAGTCACATTTGTGATGGAGCCAACACTAGGGGCAATTGCTTGTTTGAAAATTTTACTAAAACCCAAATAGGGGTACTGGTTCTTTACTTATCTTATTATGGGAATAGAGTATTTGTGGAATCTATAGTTAAGCGAAGAAAATAGCCACAAATGAACCTGTCCCCACTTGTTATGGAATAAAAACTTAGAGATATTGCTTGTTTATGTGTGTTGCTAAAACTGAATAATGGGGACCGACTTCGAGCAGTATTGGAGAAGAGTTGAAATCAACAAAAGCATCTATCCCAAAGTATAGCAAAGTAGCCAATTACGTGTCTGTCCCTCTTGTGATGGAGGCAGAACTTTGAGTGATTGCTTGCTTAGGTGAGGTAGAGAGTTTGGAAAAATTGACAATGGACAAAGGACAATTTATTTAGGAATGGACATTTGACAATTGACATTTGACAATGTTGGCTGAAACTGGACTGCCAGTTTCTTTTGAATTTAAGAGAGTAAAATCTGAGTTAAAGATATAAAACAAACTAAAACTATATTCAAAATTTACAGCCGTAACAAGAAGGACAGGCGTACCAAAGTATATTTTCCATAAGTTATTTTTTCAGTGAAATCGAAAGGTTATCAATAAAACCCAAATGGTCCTAAAATAGCAGCTTTGCTGCGTAGATGTTCGGGACCGACTTCGAGCAGTATTGTAGAAAAACTAAAATCAACAAAAGAATCTATCCCAAAGTATAGCAAAGTAGCCAATTACGCGTCTGTCCCTCTTGTGATGGAGGCAGAACTTTGGGTGATTGTATACTTAGGAGTTTTGTTTTTATAGATTCAAAGATACGTTGAGAATTACTAGGAGCAAAGCGAATAGTAATAACCACAACTATTCACTATTAATTTTTAACTAAATAGTCCAACAACTCTTAACTGACAAAGTCCCTCTTGTGATGGAGGCAGAACTTTGAGTGATTGCTTGCTTAGGTGAGGTAGAGAGTTTGGAAAAATTGACAATGGACAATTGACATTTGACAATGATGGAGGAAACTGGATTACCAGTTTCTTTTGAATTTAAGGGAGTAAATTCTAAGGTTATGGTATTAAATTAAACAAAGTTATATTTAAAGTTTACAACCGTAACAAATGGGACAGGCACGAAAGGTATATACCCATAAGATAAAGAGTAGCTCTTAAAATTTAATTACCATAAATAAAAAAAGTTAGCCAGTCCCTTAAATAGTTAAAAATTAAAAATGACTGTTGAAATTGAACTTCAATTTCTTTAAAGTTTAATAGATTTTCTTCAATTAATAGAAATAAGAAATATGTCGAATGGTGTCTTGCAAAAACGAGTAAATTGTCGAAATATATTAAAATATTAAAAAATAATTAAAAAACAATAATTAAATTAAAAATATTCTGTAAACATCATTGACAATAGACGCATAATCTGCAAAAATACAAAATATACAAAAAAATAGATAAATTTACGTATAAATATAAATTTTTATAAATAAATATTCATACAAAAAGATTCTAAATATTATAAAAAAAGAATTATAAATATTATAAAATTTCCACTAGACTATGGTATGGTTAATTAATTCTTAGGCATAACTATTAGAGTATAACTATATATTGTGTTAAAAATTTAAAATTCTAGGATATTGTTGTAAAGATTATTCAACATGAAAAATCATAAGGCTATATTCTATGTAATGCCAAGAATATTATATAAAATAACAGAAAAGGGGAGTAAAGAGAATGAAAAAATGTTCAAGAGTAGTTTCAACTTTATTACTTGGTGCTACAGTTGCATCTGCAAGCACAGGAGTATTCGCAGTTGAATCAAACAAAGTAATTCAAGAAAAATTAGCTGGAGAGACTAGATTTGAGACAGCAGTTCAAGTTAGTGAGAAATTTGGAGAGGCAGAAACAGTAGTTTTAGTTAACTACACTGGAATAGCTGATGCATTAGCAGCAACACCACTTGCTAAAATGAAAAATGCTCCAATATTGTTAACAGAAGCAGGAAGTTTAACAAAAGCTACAGCTGACCAAATAGAAAAATTAAAAGCTAAAAATATAATAATCATTGGAGGAACTACAGCAGTTTCAGAAAATGTAGAAAAGCAATTAAAAGAATCAGGAAAAACAGTTGAAAGAATAGCAGGAGAAGATAGATATACTACAGCAGTAGAAGTTGCTAAAAATATGGGTGATGTTGAAAAAGTTGCTGTTGTTAATGGAATAAATGGTTTAGCTGATGCACTATCAATAGCAGCACCAGCAGCAAAAGAGGATATGGCTATAATTTTATCTAATGGACAAAATGTAGAAGAAGGAAAAGAAATTGTAGACAAAGCAAAAACAAAATATGCTGTAGGTGGACAAACTGTTCTTTCAGATGAACTAGTTAATAAAATTGGTGCAGAAAGAATAGCAGGAGACAATAGAAACGACACTAATGCAGAAGTTTTAAATAAGTTTTATAGTGAAACTGAGTTAGATAAAGTATATGTTGCTAAAGACGGTGTAGGAAGTGCAAATCACACTAGTTCATTAGTTGATGCACTAGCAGCAGGCCCATTAGCAGGTAAAGAAGCAGCACCTGTAATGTTAGTTGGTTCTGAATTAGCTAAAAGTCAAGAAGCATACTTAAAATTAAGAACAGCTCAAACATTAGTAGAAGTAGGTAATGGAATAAATCAAAACTCAGTACAGGCTATAATAAAAGCTCTAGAAGTTAAAGATGTAGAAGAAGAAGCAAAAATAGTATCTGCAAAAATTATAAATGCTGGACAAGTTCAAGTAAACTTTAATAAAAATGTGGATAAAGATTCAGCTGAAACAATAGACAAATATACTTTGAAAGGCAGTGAAGACGGAAATCTAGTAGTTAAATCAGCTAAAGTTAAAAATGATGGAAAAGCTGTTATACTTACTTTAGATGAAGGTAAAACTTATAAAAATCAACAAAATATTGATATAAAAGTTGAAAATATTTTAGCTGCTGATAAAGTAGAAAAGTTCCCTAAATTTGAAACAACAGAAAGACTACTTGATACAGAAGTACCAGTAATAAAGGAAGTTAAACAAGTAGGACCAAGACAATTTGATTTAGTATTTAATGAGCCAGTTAAAGAAGGTTCTAAATTTGATATACAAATAAAACAAGGAAACAATGTATACACAGTAGCAAATAAAGAATTTAATTATGCTGAAAACACTGTAACAATAAATACAGGAGTAGACTTAGCAGATGGAGCTTATAATTTACAAGTAGGTGAGGGATCCTTCGTAGATTTTGTAGGACTAAAATCAGATGCTATGGAAAAAGAATTAACAGTTAAAAAAGATACTTCTGAAGTAGTTATGAGTGAAGCAACTTCAATTGGAAACGTAGCAACTATAAACTTCAATAAAAAAGTTAAAAACTTTACAAATGCTAATGTAAAATATTACTTAGACTATGTAAATGAAGCTAATGAATTTGTTGGACAGGTTCAAACAGCAGAAGGAACAACTGATAAAATAGATGTTAAATTTAATAAATTAATAACTCCAGGAAAACATAAAGTTATTGTAAAATATGCAGATGAAAATGAAGTTAAAATAGAAGACTTATGGGGAAATAAATTAGCATCTGGAGAAATAGCATTTGAAGTTGAAAATGATACTACAGCACCAACAGTATCAAAAGTTGAATATAAAGATAGTAATAAAATAGAAGTTGACTTTAGTAAAAATGTTAAAGGTGCAGACGATACAAGTGCTTATGAACTTAAAAACTCTAAAGGTGAAAAAATAGCTATATCAAATGTTAAGTATGATGCAAGTGCATACAAGGCAACTTTAACAGTTGGAAAAATTGAAGGAGTTCACAACTTAGTAGTAAAAGGTGACAAAATCACAGATACAACAATAAATGAAAATAAATTAGCAGAAGCTTCATTTGAAATAGTAGCTCCAGATAAAACTCCAGCAACAATTAAAAAAGCTGTAATCGGTGGAGAAAATCAAAATAAAATGACTATAGAATATAGTGAAGCTATGAAAATTAGTGGATCAGGTTCAATACTTGATAAGTCATTATATGAAGTTAAAGTTGGAGGACAGTGGATTAACTTAAATACAATAGATGATGCTAAAATCGAATTAATAAGTTCAGATTCATCTAAAGTTAAAGTAACATTACCAGAAGAAAAACAATTAGATGCTACAACACCAGTAAGAGTAGGACCAGTTCAAGACTTAGCTGGAAACACTGCACCAATAGGTGAAACAGTAACAATAGAAGCTGTGGAAAAAGATGCAGTAACTATAGAAGATGAAGCTAATGTAGTAGATAAAAATAAATTAGAAATAATCACAGAAGCAACTATAAAAGATGTTTCTAAAATAAAAGTTACAAAAGATGACGATATACAATTAAATATAGCAAGCTATGATGTATCTAAAACTGATGAAGGAAAAACAAAATTAACTTTAACATTTACTAAAGTTGATAATAATGATAACTTTACAACTAATCCATCAGGAAACATAAAAGTTAAATTTGAGGACGGAGCAGCTATTACAGAGCTTGGAACAAGCAAAGGATTTGATGACTTTAAAGCATTAGCTTTAGTTGATAAAATATCTCCAGAGTATGTAAAAGATTCTGCAAAAGCTATTAAAAATGCTGAAGGAAAATTAGAAACAGTAGAATTATCATTCTCTGAAAAATTAAAAGGCGTAAATGAATTCTCTTTTGAAGTAGAAGGATTCAAAGTAAAAGAAGCTGCATGTGATGAAAATGGAAAAGTTATATTAACTTTAGACACTAAATCACAAGAAGAAGCAACTAATTTAGATAAAGTTGTTGTTAAGCAAGTTGCTAAGATAACTGATGCTAATGATAATGAAATAAAAGGATTTACAGCAGAAGCAAAAGTTGAAGCAAAAACTGAAGAAGCAGTAGTAACTACAGTAGAAGTTGCTGGACAAAGTAACATAACAATTCCAGGAGCAGATAATGTATCAGAAACATATATTGCTACAGTAAAAGATCAAAATGGAGCAGCAATGACTGGACAAAATGTAGTGTGGTCAGTAACTTCAGCTACTGGAGTAACAATTAATCCATCAACAGGAGAATTAACTGTAGATAATACAGCTATAGCTGGAACAGTAACAGTAACAGCTACAGTAGGAACAGTTACAGGAACAATCACAGTGACTTTAGCATAAAAACCTATAAACTTACCATAAATTTATCATAATTAAAGTTAACACAATATCCTATTAGGTTTTACTCCCTAAAGGGTAGTTATTAAATATAATAAATAAAAAAGAAACCCAATGATTAAAAATCATTGGGGCTTCTTTATTTTAGAAATAATTATGAAATAAATTAGAGGTTGATTAGTTAATAGTTAAAAATTGAAGGTGAAACTGGAGTTTAGTTAGTTAAAAGTTAAGAGTTAATAGTTAAGAGTTCAGGATGAAACTGGACTGCCAGTTTCTTTTGAATTGTTCGGGACTGGCTTTGATGTTTTAGATAGAAGTATAAAATTGTGAGAGTATCAAGTGTTAGCGGAGAAAATAAATTTATCGTGCCTGTCCCATTTGTGATGGAGGTAGAACTTTGAACGATTGAATACTTAATTGAGGTAGAGGTCTAAAGAAATTGACAATGGACAATTGACATTTGACAATGTTGGTTGAAACTGGGCTACCAGTTTCTTTTGAATTTAAAGGAGTAAATTCTAATTTTGTGATATTAAATTAAACAAAGTTATATTCAAAGTTTACAACCGTAACAAATGGGACAGGCACGACTAATATAACTCCATAAAATAAATAGTAGCTCTTATAATTTAGTTATCATAAATAAAAAAAGTTAGCCAGTCCCCTAAAATAGTTAAGAGTTAAGAATTAATAGTTAAGGAGGAAACTGGAGTGCCAGTTTCTTTGAACTATAGGGATTAAATTCTAAGGTTATGATATTAAATTAAACAAAGCTAGATTTAGGGTTTACAGCCGTAACAAGAAGGACAGGCGTACCAAAGTGAATTTTCCATAAGTTATTTTTTCAGTGAAATCGAAAGGTTATCAATAAAACCCAAATTAATCAAAGCCGGTCCTAAAAAAGTACGTTTAGTATTACTAGGAGCATAGCGAGTAGTAATAACCACAACTATTAATTATTAACTTTTAACTCTTAACTGAAAAAGTCCCTCTTGTGATGGCGTAAAAGTTTTGGATAATCACTTGCTTAGGTTTTTAGATGTCTTCTTAGAAATTAAAAATGATGGTTGAAACTGAACTTCAATTTCTTTGAACTTCAATAGATTTTCTTCAATTAATAGAAATAAGAAATATGTCGAATAATGACTTGCAAAAACAAATATATTGTCGAATAATAATACAAAAAGGAATAATTTGAAGAAAATAATAATTAAATTAAAATTAAATCAAAAATAATACGAAAAATCGTTGACAATGAAAAAAAAATCTGTGAAAATACAAAATATAGGAATGGTTAGCTATAAAATTTAGTTATAAAAGTAAAATTTTATAACTAATCCAATACGCAAAATAATATTCTAAATATTAAAACTTTGGAATAAAAAAATAAGTAAGTTTCATAATTTCAAATTTAGCTAACATAATTTCTAGGTATCAATATAGAACATAGCTAGATAAATCAGGTTTAGGGAGAATTAAATTCTAGGATATTGTGTTAACGAATAAATGTGAAGACTCTAGCCCTATGTTCTATATAATGCCAAGAGCATTATATAGAATAGTAGAAAAGGAAGTGAGCCTAGTGAAAAAAAGTTCAAGAGTTATCTCAACATTTTTAATAGGTGCTAGCTTAACAAGTATAAATGCTAACGTATTTGCACTTGAATCAAATAAAATTGTAAGAGAAAAATTAGCAGGAATAGATAGATTTGAGACAGCAGTTCAAATTAGTGAAAAATTTGGGAGTGCTGATACTGTCGTTTTAGTTAATTACACAGCTATAGCTGACGCATTAGCAGCAACACCCCTTGCTAAAATGAAAAATGCTCCAATATTATTAACGGAAACAGGAAGTTTAACAAAGGCTACAGCTGACCAAGTAAAAAAATTAAATGCTAAGAATGTAATAATCGTTGGAGGAACTACAGTAGTTTCTGAAAACGTAGTAAAAGAATTAAATGCTATGGGAAAAACAGTTAAAAGAATATCAGGAACTGATAGATATACTACAGCTGAGGAAGTTGCAAAGAATATGGGCAACATTCAAACCGTTGCTGTTGTTAATGGAATAAATGGTTTAGCAGATGCACTATCAGTAGCAGCACCAGCAGCAAAAGAAAACATGGCTATAATTTTAACTGATGGACAAACTATAGAAGCAGGAAAAGAATTTATAGATAAAGCTTCAACAAAATATATAATCGGTGGAGAAACTGTTATTTCTGAAAACTTAAAAAATCAAATAGACGGTGAAAGAATAGCAGGATTAAATAGAAATGAAACTAATGCAGAAGTATTAGAAAAATTTTATAACCAAAGTGAATTAGAAAAGATATATGTTGCTAAAGACGGTGTAGGAAGTGAAAATCACACTAGTTCATTAGTTGATGCATTAGCAGCAGGTCCATTAGCAGGTAAAGAGGAAGCCCCTGTAATGTTAGTTGGTTCTGAGTTAGATAATGGACAAGAAGTTTATTTAAAGGAAAGAGCAGCTGAAAAATTAATAGAAGTAGGAAATGGAATTAATCAAAATGCTGTTGAAGATATAATAAAAGCTTTAGAAATTAATGATATAGAAGAAGCTAAGATATTATCTGCAAAGGTTTTAAATGGTGGACAAGTTCAACTAAAATTTAATAAGAATGTAGATAAAGATTCAGCAGAAGCAATAGATAGATATACATTAAAAGGTAGTGAAGATGGAGAATTAACAATAAAATCAGCAAAAGTTAAAGAAGATAAAAAAACAGTTATCTTAACTTTAGATGAGAAAAAATATTATAAGAATCAACAAAATGTTGATATAAAGGTACAAAACGTATTAACAGAAGATAAATCTGAAAGATTTCCTAAATTTGAGGCTACAGAAAAATTATTAGATACAGAAGTACCAATAATAAAAGAAATTAAACAAGTAGGGCCAAGACAGTTTGATGTTATATTTAACGAACCAGTTAAAGAAGGTTCTAAATTTGATATAGAAATAAAGAAAGGTAGTAACATATACACAGTAGCTAATAAAAAGTTCAACTACGAAGATTGTACTGTAACTATAAGTACAGGAGTAGACTTAGAAGATGGAGTTTATAACCTAGAAATAGGGGAAGGATCTTTTGTAGACTTTGTAGGATTAAAATCCGATACTATGGAAAAACAGCTAACAGTGAAAAAAGATACTTCACCAGTAATAATCAGTGAAGCTAAAGCAAATATGTATACTGCGAAAGTAAAATTCAATAAAAAGATTAAAAACTTTACAGATCCTAATGTTAAATACTATTTAGACTATGTAAATGAAGCTAATGACTTTACTGGTGAAATAGAAACAGCAGAAGGTGTAACAGATGTAATAGACATTAAATTTAATAAAATAATAACACCAGGAAAACATAAAATTATTATTAAATACCAATATGATAATGAAACTAAAATAGAAGACTTATGGGGTAATAAATTATCATCTGGAGAAATAGAGTTTGAAGTTGAAAATGATACTACAGCTCCAAAAGTATGGGAAGTTGAATATAAAGATACTGATAAAATACATATTACCTTTAGTAAAGATGTAAAAGGTGCTAATGATAAAAATGCCTATGAGTTAAAAAACTCTAAAGGCGAAAAAATAAATATATTAGATGCATCATATGATGATACTCAGTGTAAAGCAACTTTAACTGTTGGAAAAATCGAAGGAGATTACACTCTATTAATAAAAGGTAACAAGATTACAGATACCACTGTAAATGAAAATGAACTTTCAGAATGTACCTTTAAAATATCAGCTCCAGATAAAACTCCAGCAATAATTAATAAAGTTATACTTGGTGGAGAAAACCAAAACAAAATGATAGTAGAATATAGTGAAACTATGAAAACTAGTGGCTATGGTTCAATACTCGATAAATCATTGTATGAAGTACAAATAGCAAATAAATGGGTTAACTTAAACACCATAGAAAATGCAAAAATAGAGCTTATGTCAAAGGATAACTCTAAAATAAAAATAACATTACCAGAAGAAAAACAGTTAAACTCATTAGAGCCACTAAGAGTAGGACCAGTTCAAGATTTAGCTGGAAACACTGCACCAATAGGTGAAACAGTAACAATAGATACAATAAAACAAGATGCGGTAACTATAGAAGACAAAACTAATGTAATAGATAGAAATAAAATAGAAATAGTTACAGAATCAACTATAAAAGACGTTTCTAAAATAAAGGTTAGAAAAGATGATAATAAAGATTTAAATATAGCAAGCTATGATATAACTAAAAATGATGATGGAAAAACAAAACTAACCTTAACATTTGCTAAAGTGGATAACAACGATAACTTTACAACTAACCCATCTGGAAACATAGAAATTAAATTTGAAGACGGGGCAGCTGTAACTGAACTTGGAACAAACAAAGGTTTTGATGATTATAAAAAAGTAGCAGTAATAGATAAAGTTGTACCACAGTATGAAAAAGATACAGCAAAAGCTATAAAAAATGAAGAAGGTAAACTAGAAAAAGTAGAATTCGCATTATCAGAAACTGTAAAAGGTGTAAATGAATTTGCATTTGAAGTAGAAGGTTATAAAGTAAAAGAAGCTAACTGTGATGAAAATGGAAAAATCACACTAACTTTAGATGTTAACTCACAACAAGAAGAAACTAACATAGATAAAGTTGTGATAAAACAAGTTGGAAAAATAACAGATAACAACGACAATGAATTGAAAAACTTCACAGTAGAAGCAAAAGTAATAAAAAAAGCAATAGAATCTATAACTAACCCAGAAAACATAACAGGTAAAAAAGCAGAAATAAAACTGCCATCAGAAGTAGAAGTAACATACAATGATGGAACCATTGGAAAAATGGATGTAGCATGGGATAAAACAATAGATGAACTATTAAGTGGAGAAAACACACTAACTGGAACAATAAAAAACACAAGCAAACAAGCTAAACTAAAAGTTACCATAACCGATAAAAACTAAAGTAACTAATTCAAATAAACTAAATAATATTAAAACGCAAGAACCAGTACTTGATTACATATCAGGTACTGGTTCTTTACTTATTTTATTGTGGAAATAAAATAAAAAAATTAAGGATTAAGAATTATGAATTAAGAATTTAGGAGGAAAGTGGCAACCGCTTTCTTTGGAATTGTTGGGGACTGGCTTTGATTTATTAGTTGAAAAATATAAAACTAGGAGAGTATCAGATGTTAGCGAAGAAAATAAACTTACCGTGCCTGTCCCATTTGTGATGGAGGTAGAACTTGGTATAATCGCTTACTTAGTTGAGGTAGTTCTTTGGAAATTGACAATGAACAAAGGACAATTGACAATAATGGAGGAAACTGGATTACCAGTTTCTTTTGAATTAGAAGGAGTAAATTCTAGGTTCGAGAGATTAAACTAAACAAAAGCTAAAATCCAGTTTTACAGCCGTAACAAGAAGGATAGGTTAATTTAGTTGTACCACCATAAAAACTTTAGTACTCAATAAAAAGGCTAGATAAAATAAATTACCAAATAAAGAACCAGTACTTGAGCTGCAAAGCAGCGTACCTGTCAGGTACTGGTTCTTTGCTTATCTTGTTATGGGAATACAGCAATTGTGGAATCTAGAGTTTAAACGAAGAAAATATCTATAAATGAACCTGTCCCACTTGTGATGGAGCTAATACTGTAAGGATTTGATTGTTTAGGTGTATTGCTAAAATTGGTGATGGGGACCGACTTCGAGTACTATTGGAGAGAAACTAAAATCAACAAAAGTATCTAGCCCAAAGAATAGCAAAGTAGCCAACTACGCGTCTGTCCCTCTTGTGATGGAGGTAGAACTTGGAGGACGTGATTGGTTAGTTGAGGTAGTTCTTTGGAAATTGACAATGGACAAAGGACAATTGACAATGATGGAGGAAACTGGATTACCAGTTTCTTTTGAATTTAAGGAAGCAAAATCTGAGTTTGAGAAATAAAACAAACAAAAGCTATATTCAAAGTTTACAGCCGTAACAAGAAGGACAGGTTCATTTAGTTGTACCACCATAAAAAACTTTAGTACTCAATAAAACAGGCTAGATAAAAATAAATTACCGAGCAAAGAACCAGTACTTGAGCTGCAAAGCAGCGTACCTGTTAGGTACTGGTTCTTTGCTTGTTTTATTATGGGAATATAGTAATTGTGGAATCTAGAGTTTAAACGAAGAAAGTAGCTACAAATGAACCTGTCCCACTTGTGATGGAGCTAATACTGTAAGAAATTGATTATTTAGAGGTGTTGCTAAAACTGAATAATGGGGACCGACTTTGAGTAGTATTGGAAAAAAACTAAAATCAACAAAAGCATCTATACCAAAGAATAGTAAAGTAGCCAATTACGCGTCTGTCCCTCTTGTGATGGAGCTAAGACCATAATTTATTGCTTACTTAGATTTTGTTAGTAAAACTAGATTCAAAAATACGTTGAGAATTACTAGGAACGAAGTGAGTAGTAATAACCACAACTTTTAACTTTTCACTCTTAACTCTTAACTGAAAATATATAATATTTTCAAAATATACAGCCGTAACAAGGAGGACAGGTTCATTTAATTGTGCCACCATAAAAAACCCTAGTACTCAATAAAGAGGATAGATAAAAATAAATTACCGAACAAAGAACCAGTACTTGAGCTGCAAAGCAGCGTACCTGTCAGGTACTGGTTCTTTGCTTATTTTGTTATGGGAATACAGCAATTTTGGAATCTACAGTTAAACGAAGAAAATATCCAAAAATGAACCTGTCCCTCTTGTGATGGAATAAAAACCTTGGATAATTACTTATTTAGAAGTTTTATTTTTGTAGATTTAAAGGTACGTTTAGCATTACTAGGAGCAAAGTGAGTAGTAATAACCACAACTATTAATTATTAACTCTTAACTTTTAATTGAAAATGTGTAACATTTTTATTCACATTGGCATACTATGTATTTTGTTTAGGGGATTTATTAAGTTTCAATTAATAATGTGATATTTCTGTTTAATTTTTTAATTTCATAGTTAAAAAATAGAGAAATGAAATGTTTGCAAAATTTTAAATATTTTAATAAAGAGTTAACTTGTCGAAATATAAGGTAAATAAATGTGAAAACTTACTTATTTTAAATGTTAATTTTAACTAAATTTAATAAAAAAAATAAATCAAAAAAATCTTTCAAAAACATGAAAAAAACTTAAAAAAACAGTGGTAAGGCTCTTAAAATATACAACAACTAAATGTATAATAAGAGAACAGATGGACAAGTTTTTTTATAGAATATTTTTAAGCATAAAAAATATAATAAATATTAAAAATAAATATTAAAAAGTATATTATTTAATAAATATTAAGATAAATATTAAAAATAAATATTAAAAAGTATATTATTTAATAAATATTAAGATAAATATTAAAAATAAATATTAAAAAGTATATTAATTTAATAAATATTAAGATAAATATTAAGATAAATATTAAAAATAAATATTAAAAAGTATATTATTTAATAAATATTAAGATAAATATTAAAAATAAATATTAAAAAGTATATCATTTAATAAATATTAAGATAAATATTAAAAATAAATGTTAAAAAATATATTTAATAAGTATATTATTTAATAAATATTAAAAATAAATTATATATACATAATAAAAAAACTATCATTAATTAAATATACTTATAAAGATAACATTATAAATTATTTACAAAAACAAAATGTATTAATTAAGTTATATTTTAATATTTTGTGAATATATTTAACTTAGACATTAATTAGACATTCAAATAAAATAAAAGAAATTAAATGATATTATCTAGTGTTCAAATCTCAGTATGATTATGGAACATATGTAATACAATTACCTAGATTAAGAATTGTTTGCTTAAAAATGCATGGAGCAGAAAAAACGAAGTACATTAGGTTCGGAAACTTCATAATAATTTGAAGATTGTGAATTGTCATGTGCTTAATTTAATTTGTTAACCAATATGGACAAGCACATTATTTAGGCGGCTTTTATTAAGATAGGATTCAATAAGGAACTTTATAAGCTTTCTTAAAAACTAGGATATGTGTATTAATCTATGTTCTATGTTCTATAAAATGCTGAGATGCATTTAAGAACATTAGACTAATATTAGTTTTACTAAATAGAAAAGGGGAGTAAAAAGAATGAAAAAGAGTTCAAGAGTAGTTTCAACTTTATTACTTGGTGCTACAGTTGCATCTGCAAGCACAGGAGTATTCGCAGTTGAATCAAAAGAAATAATCAAAGAAAAATTAGCTGGAGAAACTAGATTTGAAACAGCAGTAGAAGTTAGTAACAAATTTGGAAAGGCTGACACAGTAGTTTTAGTTAACTATACTGGAATAGCTGACGCATTAGCAGCTACACCACTTGCTAAAATGAAAAACGCTCCAATATTATTAACAGAAGCAGGAAGCTTAACAAAAGCTACATCTGATCAAATAACTAAATTAGGAGCTAAAAAAGTTATAGTTATTGGTGGAGAAACTGCAGTTTCTAAAAACGTTGTTAAACAATTAGAAGAATTAAAATTAGACGTTGAAAGAGTTGCAGGAGAAGACAGATATGCAACATCTGAAGCAGTAGCTAACGAAATGGGAAAAGACGGAAAAGTTGAAAAAGTTGCTGTAGTTAACGGAATAAAAGGATTAGCTGACGCATTATCAGTAGCTGCACCAGCTGCTAAAGAAGGAATGGCTATAGTTTTATCTGATGGAACATCAGTAAGAGCTGGTCAAAAAGTTCTTGATGAAGCTAAAACAAAATATGTTATCGGTGGAGAAACAGTTGTTTCTAAAGAATTAACTGAAAAATTAGGAGCAGAAAGATTAGCTGGAGCTAACAGAAATGCTACTAACGCAGAAGTTTTAAACAAATTCTACGATGCAAAAGAATTAGATAAAGTTTATGTTGCTAAAGATGGAGCAGCTAAAGAAAACCAATTAGTTGACGCATTAGCAGCAGGTCCACTAGCTGGAAAAGAAGGAAATCCACTAGTATTAGCAGGTTCTGAATTAGATAAAGCTCAAGAAGCTTACTTAAAAGACAGAATAGCTAAATCTTTAGTAGAAGTTGGAGAAGGAATCAACCAAAACACAGTTTCTGCTATAGTTAAAGCATTAACAGTTAAAGAAGAAACTCCAAGCGATAAAGCTGAAGTAACAGGCGTTGAAGTATTAAATGCTAACCAAATAGAAGTTAAATTTAGTCAAGTAGTTGATAAAGATAGCGCTGAAGAAGTAGGAAATTATGAAGTAAAATTAGATGAAGCAAAAGAAGGAAAAGATAAAATAATAATTGATAAAGATCATACAGGAAATGCAAAAGCAGAGGTTCAAGCTGATGGAAAAACAGTTGTAGTAACTTTACCTCAAGGTTATGTAAAGGATGAAACAAATGCACCAAAAGCTAACTTTATAAATCAAGAAACTTTAAGAGTTAAAATTGAAAATGTAATGAATGAAAGTAAAAATGAAGTATTTGAAAAATATGAAAATAAAAAAGTTAAATTATTTGATAATACATTACCAGAATTAAAATCAGTTAAACAAGTTGGACCAAAAGATTTCGACTTAGTGTTCTCAGAGCCTGTAACAGCTGATAATACATCATCAATAGCATCAGCTATAAGAATAGATGGTGGAAAATATACTTGTACAGCAAAAACAAGAATTGATAATGATGTTCAAGATAAAAAAATTGCATCAAATGTTATAAGAATATCAACTGGAGCAGAAGTAACTGATGGAGAGCATACATTAACTATAAAAGAAAATAAATTAGTAGACTATGCAAATTTAAAACTTGAAGAAGTTGATACAAAATTTGAAGTTAAGAAAGTTACAGAAGATTTAACAGCTTCAGTTTATAAAACTTCAAATAGTAAAGATGGAAATGGAATAGTAACAATAGACTTTAATAGAGAAGTAGAAAATGCAGAAAGATATGATATAAATGGTAAAGAGCAAAATACTAATGTAGAGTACTATTTAGATTACGAAAATGAAAAATATAAAGCAGATTCAGCAACAATGATAGATGGAAAATTAGTTTTATCTTTTGATAGAGAATTACCATCAGGAGAGCATAAAATTTTAGTTAGATACAATAAAGAAAGTAAGGACAAAGTTCAAGATTTATGGGAAAATGAATTAGCAACAAAAGATATCAAGTTTACAGTTGCTAAAGACACAGTAGCTCCTAAAGCAGAGGTTTCATATAATAAAAATGATGAAACAATAGAAGTTAAATTCAGTAAACCTGTAAATGATGATGATGCTAAAAGAGTAAGCAATTATGAATTGAAGGATTCAGAAGGTAAAATTCAAAATATACCTGTAAAAGAATTAACAACTAAAAAGAATAATAGTTTAGTTTATGTAATACCAGCAAAAAATTTATCAGGTAAATATACTTTAACTATTAAAGACAATAAAATTCACGATACAAGTGTAGAGAAAAACACAGTAAAAGGTGAAACTTTTGAGTTAGATACATTAGATTCAAAGGCTCCAAAGGTAACATCAGTTAAGTTTGGTGGAGAAAATGATACTAATAAGGTTTATATAGAATTTGGTGAAGCTATGAAAACTGATGGTGAAGGTTCTATAACAGATAAAAATCTATACCACCTAATTTATATGGAAGAAGGCAATGATGAAGAAATAAATAAAAATTTAAATGATATTGAAGATGCAACTATTAAATCAGAAGATAATAAATCAGTTATAATTACACTTCCAGAGAATATAGTTGGTAATAAATTAGAAGTTAAAATTGGAAGAGTTTGTGATGCAAATGGAAACTTTGTATCTATAGATGGATTTGAATCTAGTAAAATAGATACAACAGAAGGAAATCAGTTTGCTGCAAAATCAGATAAAAAAATAGAGTTAATAAATGGAAGTCAAATTGATGATGATGACATTTTAAAAGATGATATATATGCAAACAAAATAGACAATAAAACTATAGAGGTTTATGCAAAAGGAACTATAACATCAGTTGTAGCTAATAATATAACTCTTGGAGAAAACAATTGTAAAAAAGTTACAACAAAACCAGTTAATTTAAAAGTTGAGGATGGAGTTTATGTAAAAGCTACAAAATTAACTTTAGAATTTGATAAAGATGTTGTTGATAATAAAAATCTTGAATTTGGTAAGGATACAATAACAACAAACTTAAATACTAATTGTGATGCATTCAATTTTTATGAAGCATATAATAAAAATTTAGAGTTTGGTTCTGAAAATCATGTTATTGAATATGTTGATGATTCAGCAAGAATATTTGTTGATAAAGATAATATGGCTCATAGAATAGAATTCAAAGTTACTTCAAACGTTAAGGAACCAACTATAGACACATTCAAAATAGCAAATGGTTATAAAGTTACAGGAACAGATGCAGTTTATGATGATGAAAAAGATGAAACTTTAATTGTTTTAGAACTAGATGGTAAGAGTGCATGTGTAGCTGAAAATGGAGATGCAGATATAGAAATAGAATTAGTTGGAACATTATATGATTCAGAAAATAATAGAACTACAGATATGGATTCATTCCAACTTAACACAGTTGTTAGAAAAGATTCAGTAGAAAAAGACTTAGCTGTAGCAAGAGCAGCAAAAGAAAAAGCTGAAGGAGAACTAGCAGTAGCAACAACAGCAAAAGAAAAAGCTGAAAAAGATTTAGCTAAAGCAAAAGAAGATAATGATGTAGATGCAGAAGCTGCAGCAACAACAGCAAAAGAAAARGCTGAAGGAGAAATAACTGCAGCAACAACAGCAAAAGAAAAAGCTGAAGGAGAAATAACTGCAGCAACAACAGCAAAAGAAAAAGCTGAAGGAAATCTAGCTAAGGCAACAGCAGCAAAAGACGCAGCTATTAAGTTAATTGAAAATCTTGAAAAAGATTTACAAATATTAAATAAACAATAAATTAATCAAAGTTAACACAATATCCTAGTTAGGTTTACTCCCTAAACGGATAGTAGAATTAAATATAATAAATAGAGAAGAAAGACCAAGCATTTTTGCTTGGCTTTTTTCCTTAAATACTTTTAAGTAATAATTTTGAAAAAATAGTTAACTTTTGAGAAATATATTGAAATATATTTACAAATTAGATAAAATATACTTATGAGGTAAACTTTTAATGGTGGCAAGTTAAAAATTTTTATAAAATTACTTTGCCAACTAAAGAAGTTGCACAATTGACAGTTGACAATGGACAATGGACAATTATGGTTGAAACTGGACTACCAGTTTCTTTGAAATGATAGTGTAATTTGCTTTGCAAATTGTAATGTGATAGAAAACTATGTTTTCATAACAAATTACATTAATTAAACTTTCAGTTTGGTAGAAAGTTATTTAGTTGAGAATTATGGTTGGGAATGGAAAATTTATTTAGGAATTGACAATGCACAATGGACAATTGACAATTGAAAAATTAAGGATTAAGAATTATGAATTAAGAATTCAGGATGAAAGTGGTAACCACTTTCTGAAAATGATTTAAAAAAATACGTTTAGTATTACTAGGAGTATAGCGAATAGTAATAACCACAACTATTAACTATTCACTATTAACTCTTAACTAAAAAAATTTTATAAATTTTAGTTTAAAATATAAGTTTTATTTATGACTTTTATGAGGGAGGATGGTTTGATGAGAAGTTCGAGAGTGATTGCATCAGTACTTTTAGCTACTATGATATCAACATGTAGTAATTTTACTGTTTTGGCTGCTAATAACTCTGATGATGCTATTAGAGATAAGATAGTAAACATCTCAGGTCAAACAAGATATGAGACAGCAGTTGAAGTAAGTAAAGAGTGGGAAAAAGCAGATACAGTAGTTTTAGTTAATGGATATAATATAGTTGATGCTCTTCCAGCATCACCTTATGCATACGAAAATGATGCACCTATATTGTATACAGAAAGCAATAAGTTAACACCTGCAACAAGAAACCAAATTAAAAAGCTTAAGGCAAGTAAAGTTATAATAATTGGTGGTACAGGGGTTATAAGTTCATCTGTTGAAGGTGAGCTTAAATCTATGAGTCTTACTGTAGAACGTATCGGTGGTAACGATAGAATAGAGACAGCTGTGGCTATTGCAAAGAAAATGGGCAAAAAAGATGAAGTAGCTATTGTTAATGGTGTAAATGGCATGGCAGATGCACTGTCTATGGCTGCACCAGCAGCTGTTAATGGCATTCCAATACTTTTAACCAATGAGAGTGGTGACAGCCTAGGAGAAGGTAAAGAAATAGCAGATAGCAGCAAAATGCAGTATATAATTGGTGGAGAAGGGGTTGTAAAATATTCTTTAGAAAATACCCTTCCAAATTCTGAAAGAATAGCAGGATCTGATAGAAATGAAACTAACGGAGAAGTGCTACAGCAGTTCTACGGAAATGGTGAATTTGATAATTTATATTTAACTAAAGATGGAACTAAAAAGGATTCAGATTTAGTTGATGCTTTAACAGTATCACCATTAGCAGCTAAAAATGAAGGCCCTGTTATGATAGTGGGGAAATCACTATCACCTAAACAAGAAAAATTCTTAAAAAATGTTACATCAGAACAAATCACTACAGTTGGTGATGGAATAAATAAATTTAATGTTCTTAGGGTTTTTAAAATATTAGAAGAAAATAGAATTATATCTAATGTAAAACCTATATTCCCAGATTTGGATGATGTAGAAGCTCCAACAATTGAAAGTGTTCAATACGGTGGAGAAGATTTAAATAAAATATTTATAAACTATGATGAGATGATGAGAACTTCTGGTAAAGGTTCTATAACAGATAAAAGTCTTTATGAAATAAACGTAGATGGACAGGGATTTAAATCTGTAAGTAAAATATCAGGAGCTAAAATTTCTAGTAGTATAGGTAGTAGAAAAGTTACTATAACATTACCTCAATCAGTAAGCAAAACTATTACAGGAAGTAATGAAAAAAGTAATTCAGGTAATTTACAATTAAAAGTTGGTAAGGTTAAAAATGCTAAAGGCAAAACGCTAGATACTAGTGCTTTAGATAAATCAATATTAGTTGAAAGAGACGGAAAAATAACTATAAATTCAAGACAACCAGAAGTTATGGATTCTAGAACTATAGATATTTATATAAATGGTGAATTTATAGGTGTTAACAGAGTTGATTTATCTAAGATATATTTTGATTTAAATAATGAAAATATAACAAGTGGAATAATTGGCGATAGCAACAAACCAGAAATCTTAACAGCGTTTACTAGAGGGGTTAGTAGTGATGTATGTAAACTAACTATAATCTTTAAAAATAGAGTTTTTGATGATGAAGGTAAGAGTGCTGTACTAAAAGGTATAGAACTTAAAGAAGGTGCTATAAAAACCAAATTAGGTACACCATGTGATGGAATCAAGGTGGATATAGAAGAAGGTGTAGCACCAGAAAAACCAGATTTACCAATAGGTGATATAGAAACTGAACAAATTCCATTTAAAGATGGTGTCGAAGCAGCAGAAAAAGCTAATTATCAAACAAAATTAAAAAATGGATTAAGTAGATTTGCTATAACATCTAAAATACCTAACTTTACTTCAGAACCAATAGATGTAGGGTTTGGAGAAGATGAAAAATATAAAGATTATACTATAAATGTGGATAATAAAATACCTGAGTTTATAGTGGAAGTTAAGGCTTTCGAAAAAATAATAGACGATTTAAAAGATGAAGAATTACAGGGTCTTTTAAAATATATTAATGGACAAAATGATTTACCAGGTAATATAAAACCAAAAGTAGAAAAGATGTTAATGGGAATAAATAATCCTGTTATTGCTACTATTGACGATAAATCTAAAATAATAAACTTAACTATAATTTCTCCTGTTTGTCCTGTACAAGGAACAATTACTACTGAAATTTTAGTGCAAATGATAAAAGGAGTTGCAGGTTCTGGCAACCCAAATAAAAATGAAATAATGAATAAGCTGAATAGTATGTTAATGAAATCATTAAATGTTATTGGAACTAAGGATGTTCAAAAGGTATTAGGTGAAGGTGTAGATGTATCTTATAATAATGGATTTACACAACCTAAAAACTTAGGTGAAGCACTAGATAATGTTAATAGTAAACAGCTTGAAGTGATTATTGGGAAATTAAAGTTAACTACAGAAGAGTTAGAAACTATTAAAAAGGATAAAAGCCAAATTTCAACTATTATAAAGGGTAAAATAAATAAATTAGATTTAAAAGATATAATTACACTTATAAAAGCTGCGAATAATTGTCCACCGATATTATTCTGTTCAGGAGCAACAAATCCAATAGCAACAGAAGATATATCAACAAAAGCAGAAGGTGGTATTAGGTTTACTTCGGGAACACTTTTCCAACAAACAATAACTGTAGTTGTTGAATTGGATGGTAAAAAAGAGGAAACTCAAGTAGTAGTACCAGGCAAATCAATATCAACAAGTGTAGCATCAGTTGTTAGAAAAACATTAAACAAAAGTGATGCAAACTGGACAAAAAAATATGAAGTAAAAGAAACAAAAAATAAAGATGTAATATTACAAGCAAAGAAACCTGGTAAAACAGGTGATAACCTTAAAGTAACAGTGAAATAAAATTAAATAATTAAGACTTGACTGCTTTAGGTAGAAAAAATTCTATCTGGAAGCAGTCTTTTTTTATGGAAAAAAGAACTGCAATCCAGTTAGGAAATGGACAATTGACATTTGACAATGATGGAGGAAACTGGACTGCCAGTTTCTTTGAATTTAAGGGAGTAAAATCTGAGTTTTAGAGATTAAATTAAATAAAGTTATATTCAAAGTTTACAGCCGTAACAAATTATATAATTGACATTTGACGATGGACAATTGACAATTTAGGCTGAAACTGGAGTGCCAGTTTCTTTGAATTTTTTGAATTTAAGGGAGTAAAATCTGAGTTTAAGATATAAAACAAAGAAAAGCTATATTCAAAATGCACAGCCGTAACAAGAAGGACAGGCGTATCTAAGTATACTTTTCATAAGTTAATTTTCACAGTGAAATCGAAAAGTTATCAATAAAATCTAAAGTAATCAAAGCCGGTCCTAAAATAGCAGCTTTGCTGCGTAGATGTTGGGGACCGACTTCGAGCAGTATTGGAGAGAAACTAAAATCAACAAAAGTATCTAGCCCAAAGAATAGCAAAATAGCCAATTACGCGTCTGTCCCTCTTGTAATGGAGGTAGAACTTTGGGTGATTGCTTACTTAGATTTTTAGATGATTTTTAGAAAGTGACAATGGACAATTTATTTAGGAATTGACATTTGACAATGGACAATTGACAATGATGGAGGAAACTGGACTACCAGTTTCTTTTTAATTTAAAGGAGTAAATTCTAAATATAAGAGATTAAACTAAATAAAGTTAAATTCAAAGTGCACAACCGTAACAAGAAGGACAGGCGTGCCAAAGTATATTTTCCATAAGTTATTTTTACAGTGAAATCGAAAGGTTATCAATAAAACTTAAAGCAATCAAAGCCGGTCCTAAAAAAGTACGTTTAGAATCGTTTTTGTTTATCACAAATAAAGAAAATTATCTAGTAGAGAATAGTAAATTATATGTAATTTTTATACAAACTTTGTAAATATATTTTAAATAATTTTCTTGTATTATTAAAATTTCAAGAACGATATTGACAGTATTTAGAAGAAATGATAATATTCTCAATGAAAACAATATTTGTTAAATTGAGATAATTTAGAAAAATGAAATAATTTATTTTTAAGTTGTAAAAATATAAGAATATATCAGCACACTAAATTATATAATATAAATATCTGAAATTATAAAATATATGATTTGGTGATTGTTTTCAAAATTATGGATTATTTTTGTATAAATTAAAATATTTATGTAGGTTATAATCAAAATTTATAAAAAAAGTTAGAGTTAGATAAATTTTTTACAAATTTTAAGTGAATTGTTATATTTATAGTATGAAAGAAAATTATTTTGAAATTGCAAAAATATTTTGGGGATTATATTTATTTTGTATTTGTATTTTTAAATATTTATAGGATAAAACTTGAAAAAAATATTTAAAATGTAAATAAATCAAGTTACTCGTTTTTTTACTATGAAAAACTTATAAAATTAGGAAATTAAGTTAAATGGTAAGTTGGGGTATTTTTATAAGTTTGAATAGGGGGATTTAAATAAAAGGGGGATTTTAGTTTATGGGAAAAAAATCGAGGGTGATTTCTACATTGTTGATAGGTGCTACACTTTCAACAATGGGACATAGTGTATTTGCAGTTGAGTCTAAGGAAACTATAGAAAGAAAAATGTTGGCTGGAGAAGATAGATATGAAACAGCAGTAAAAGTTAGTAAGCATGGTTGGACTAGTGCTAAAAATGTAGTTTTAGTTAATTCTACAGCTATTTCAGATGCTCTAGCAGCAACACCTTTTGCAAAGCTTAAGGATGCTCCAATTCTTTTAACAACTAGTAAGGCTCTAACAGATTCTACAAAAGATGAGCTTAAGAGACTACAAACAGAAAATGTTTATATAGTTGGCGGTGGCTCAGTTATTTCTAAAGATGTTGTTAAAGAGTTAAATGATATGGGAATAAAGACAGAAAGAATTTTTGGTAGTAATAGAGAAGAAACTGCAATAGCCATAGCAAAAAATATTGATAGCAAAGAAGTAGCTGTGGTAAATGGATATACTGGTCTTGCTGATGCATTGTCTATAGCACCAGTGGCAGCAGATAAGCAAATGCCAATTTTAATTTCTTCTAAAGATGACTTAGGTAAAACTGGAGAATATATAAAGGAAAAGAATATAGAAAGTTCTTATGTTTTAGGTGAAAAAGGAGTTATTTCAGAAGAAGTTGAAAAATCTCTTCCAAAGGCTGAAAGAATAGGTGGGGAAAATAGAAGAGAAACTAATAGTAAGGTTTTAGAAAAGTTCTATAGCGAAAAAGAATTTTCAAACATATATGTTGCAAAAGATGGTAGTAAAGATGTAGGTCAGTTAGTTGATGCACTATCTATCTCAACTGTAGCTGGGAAAGAAAAAAGTCCATTAGTTTTAGTTGGAAAAGATATTAGTGGTGGCCAAAAAACTTATTTAGAAAGTAAAACTGTTAAAACTTTATATGAGGTAGGTAATGGTATAAATGCTAATACTGTTGAAAATATAATTAAAGCTTTAAGTATTAAAGAAGTTACACCAGAGCCAGATCCAGATCCAAATGAGGCAGCTAAAGTTCATTCAGTAAAGGCTATAAATGGTATTCAATTAGAAGTTAAATTTAATAAACCGGTAGACGAGGATAGTGCTACAGATTTATTTAATTATGAGATAAAAGATGAAGATAATAAGGATGTTTTAAATGATAGTAAGAATACTTCTTTAATTGAATTAAAGGAAGATAAGAAAACAGCTATCATAACGTTAAGACAGGGTTATGGAATAAAATATAATCAAGTAGATTTAGATGTGGAAGTTAGTAATGTGTATACTGAGGATAAAAAAGAGAAAGTTGCTGATTTTAAAAGTGAGGTAAGAGTTTTATCTACTGGATTACCAGAACTTTTAGATATTAAGCAAGTGGGACCAAAGGAATATAATTTAACATTCTCAGAACCAGTTACAGCTAAAAATAGCAATGAAATTAGAAATGCTTTAAGAGTTAATAAGGAATATCCATCAAGTATTGAAACAAGAATAGATAATCCTGGTTTAGATGCTAATGTAGTAAGAATGATAACTTCATCTGAATTAAAAGATGGCGAGTATGAGTTGACTATTAAAGATGGAATATATAATTATGGTGGATTTAAGTGTGAAGAAGGAAGTAAAAACTTTACTGTGGTAAAAGATGAAAGCAATATTACTGCTGTAGTAGATAAAGTTAAATCTGATGAGCTTACACTTAAATTTAATAAGAGTTTAGATATAGATACTGTTAAAGATGATAATGTGGAATTTTATTTAGATTATGTAAATAAAGATTATAAACTAAAGGTTAAAAAAGTAGAAGATAATAAAGTAACTCTTAGTTATGGCGGATTCCCTTTAGGTGAGCATAAAATTGTTATTAAATATAAAAATAAGAAAGATGATAAAATAAAAGATTTGTGGGGTAAGGAACTTGAAGAAACTTCTATAAACTATAATCTTCAGGGGGAAACTTCTCCTACTGTAAAAGCTGAATACAATAGATTTAATAAGACTATAGATTTAAAATTTAGCAAGGCAGTTACAGGTGCTGATGATTATGAATCTTATATTTTGACAAATGCTGATGGTGATGAAGAAGACTTAGAGGAAGTTGAAATAAAATGTAAAGACGATGGTAAAAAAGAATACACTATAGATGCATCTGATTTTGAAGGAAAGTATACTTTAGAAATAGTGAAAAATAAAATTAGAGATACTACTGTTGCTAGGGTACCAGTAGAGGAAACGTCCTTAGAAATAGAAGTTGCAGATACCACTGAAGCAGAGGTAAAGATGGTAACTTACGGTGGCGAGCATGGTGACCAAATATTTGTAAGATTTAGTGAAGCTATGAGAACTGAAGGTACAGGTTCAGTGCTAGATAAGAAAAATTATCTTGTAACTTATAATGGAGGAGAACCTAAACAATTAGACGAAATAGATGATGCTGAAATTGATATAAAAGGGGATAATGATTTAGTTCAAATAACATTACCAGATAAAATAGATACAGAGAAAGAAGTAAAAATTCACATTGGTTCAGTAGCAGATGCTAATGGTAAGTTTACTGGATTAGGTGGTATAAGTATTGATACCGTTGGTGATGATAGGATAATTAGTATGCCTGAAATACATTTTATTGAAGGCTTAGACATAGCACAAGAAGGAAAAATATCAGTACTAGATAAAAATACAATAGAATTCTATTTAGACAAGGAAATATCTAATATAACTTTACAAAGTATAGAATTTAAACTAGGTGACGAAGTATTAAATCCAAGTTCATACAAAATAAAAGAAAAGAAATCAAAAAGAAAATTATATAATAGAATAACTTTAAAATTTGATGATGATATATTTAATACTGATGGAACAGTAAATTATGAAAATGATGAAGAAAAAGTTATAAAAGAAGGTGTATTGTCATTTAGAAAAGATGTATTTACAACAGTAAACGAATCATCATCATTAGAAGATATAGAATTTAAATTAAGTGATAATTCAGTTGATAAATTAGTAGATAAATCTGCGCCAATTGTTGAAGAGGCAAATATAATAGAAAATGGAAATAAAATAGAAATAAAATTCTCAGAAAAAGTAAGAATGGATTATGTATCATTAGCTACTTTTGATTTAGGCGATTATGAAATAGATTCTATAGAAAGTAATAGTGAAAATGGTTTAAGTGACACTGTAATATTTACATTAAAAGAACCAGTTGAAGATGATTGTGAAGAGTTTGATATAAAGCAAATGCACCCTATAAGAGATAAATTTAATAATGCAAATACAGACTCAGATACAATAACAGCTGAAAGAAAAAAGTAAAATAATTTAAACTAAATTAACTCCCTAGTTTGGTTTAGTAAAATTAATCTATTATAAATACACATAAAATATATAAATAAGAAATTAGCAAACCCCTAAATAGTTAAAAGTTAAAATTATAAGAATTGAGAGTTAAAAAAAATTGACATTTGACAATGGAGAATTAATTAGGAATTGACATTTGACAATGGAGAATTGACAATTAAAAAATTATAGGAGGAAACTGGACTTTAGTCCAGTTTCTTTGAATTTAAGGGAGTAAATTCTAGGTTTAGGGTATAAAACTAAACAAAACTATAGTTAGGGTTTATAGCCGTAACAAATTATATAATTGACAATGGACGAAGGATAAGTTGAAAAAATTGACAATGGACAATTGACATTTGACAATGTTGGAGGAAACTGGACTGCCAGTTTCTTCGAATTTAAGGGATTAAAGACTAAGTTTATGATATTAAATTAAACAAAGTTAGATTCAAAATGTGTAGCCATAACAAGAAGGACAGGCGTACCTAAGTATGTTTTCCATAAGTTATTTTTTCAGTGAAATCGAAAAGTTATCAATAAAATCTAAAGTAATCAAAGCCGGTCCTAAAATAGTAGCGTTGCTGCGTAGATGTTTGGGACCGACTTTGAGTACTATTGGAGAGAAACTAAAATCAACAAAAGTATCTATCCAAAAGAATAGGAAAGTAGCCAATTACGCGTCTGTCCCTCTTGTGATGGAGGTAGAACTTTGGGGGATTGCTTGCTAAAGAGTTTTACTTTTCTAGATTTAAAAGTGTTTGTATAGATTAAATTTTAAAGTTAAAGGTATAAAACTAACTAAAGCTAGATTCAAAGTTTATAACCGTAACAAGAAGGACAGGCGTATCTAAGTATATTTTCCATAAGTTATTTTCACAGTGAAATCGAAAAGTTATTAGTAAAACCTAAAGCAATCAAAGCCGGTCCTAAAATAGCAGCTTTGCTGCGTAGATGTTTGGGACCGACTTCGAGTACTATTGGAGAGAAACTAAAATCAACAAAAGTATCTATACAAAAGAATAGTAAAGTAGCCAATTACGCGTCTGTCCCTCTTGTGATGGAGGTAGAACTTTGGGGGATTGCGTACTTAAGAATTTTTAATAATTTAAGATGAAATACATATGGCATTTAAATTATGTTGTAATATTTTCAAAGTATAAATTTCTAGCAGTACTTGTATCTTTACTAAAATAATTTAATATTCTATCTGAATCAATTAAATTGAAATAATCTTTCTTTAAGTTTAAATATATTCCTAAACTTGAAAATGGATATTTTTCCGGGGAGTCTTTAAAATTGTATAAAGTTTGGGGATTTTTATGAATATAAAATGATAATTGTATTATATAACTATCATTTTTTACTGGAATGCTAAAAAATCTATTTTTAAACACTCTGCCAATATGATTATATTTATTATTAAAATAATTAGCATAAGAATGATTTATTAGCTTCATAAAAATGGAAATACTAGAATCACATTCGTCTATCAAAAAATGACCATGGTTATCCATAATACAGTAGCAATATATTTTAAAATTAAAATGTTTTTTGTAATATTTTATTATTCTTAAATATTTAATTTTATCATTACTTTCCTTAAATAAAAGAATATCTGATGGAGATTTAATGATTATATGATAAATTTTACTATCAGATCTCTTTCTTGCATATGTAGACATATAAAAAAGCACCTACTTAAAAATATTATTATTTAAATGTTAGACAAAACTATAATATTTAATCAAATTAAATTTAAAAATCATATCGAAGTTTTTTAGCTAAGATTAAAACCTATAAAATTTTATTAATTAAAATGTATACCCGTAACAAGAAGGACAGGCGTACCGAAGTAAATTTTCCATAAGGTGTTTTTTCAGTGAAATCGAAAGATTATCAATAAAATCTAAAGCAATCAAAGCCGGTCCTAAAATAGTAGCTTTGCTGCGTAGATGTTTGGGACCGACTTCAAGTACTATTGGAGAGAAACTAAAATCAACAAAAGTATCTATCCAAAAGAATAGTAAAGTAGCCAATTACGCGTCTGTCCCTCTTGTAATGGAAGTAGAATTTTGAGTGATTAAGTACTTAAGAGTTTTACTTTTCTAGATTTAAAAGTGTTTGTATAGATTAAATTTTAAAGTTAAAGGTATAAAACTAACTAAAACTAGATTCAAAGTTTACAGCCGTAACAAGAAGGACAGGCGTACCAAAGTATGTTTTCCATAAGTTATTTTTACAGTGAAATCGAAAGGGTATCAATAAAATCTAAAGCAATCAAAGCCGGTCCTAAAATAGCAGCTTTGCTGCGTAGATGTTGGGGACCGACTTCGAGTGCTATTGGAGAGAAACTAAAATCAGCAAAAGTATCTAGCCCAAAGAATAGCAAATTAGCCAATTACGCGTCTGTCCCTCTTGTGATGGAAGTAGAACTTTGAGCAATTGCTTACTTAGATTTTGTTATCAGAACTAGGATTAAAAGATACGTTTAGTATTACTAGGAGCAAAGCGAATAGTAATAACCACAACTCTTCACTATTCACTCTTAACTTTTAACTGAAAATATATAATATTTTAAAGCTTGCAGTTGTAACAAGAAGGACAGGTTCATTTAATTGTGCAACCATAAAAAGACTTCAGTACTCAATAAAAAGGCTAGATAAAATAACTTACCAAGCAAAGAACCAGTACTTCAGCTGTAAAGCAGCAGGTCTGTTAATTTACCAAAATCCGAGTTTGAGTGTAAGTTTATATTTAAAATGTAGAGATAGGTGTAATAAAATGTATTTTCTATAATTTATTTTTTATTAAAATAAAGAGTTTAATAATAAAAAATAAAGTAATTCATATGGATACTAGAAAAAATTTACAAAATATCTTCTATACGCTTGAAAAATATTAAATAAATGTTTAAAATTATTATGGAATATTATATATTGGTTCAGGAAGTCATAGGGAAACAAGCTCCAACTTAAATTTATTCAATAACTTTAAAATATTTTTATATAATATGCATGTTGAATTCTAAGTAATTCGGAGCATGTCTCACTATTTTTGGTATCCAAGTTTTGGAATTGATAATTTTAAAAATCAACTTGAATACCTATAAATTAAGAAAGGACTTAATTTTATTATGAAGAGAAAAAAATTGATAGCACTATTAGTTATGGGAATGTTATGTTTTAGCGATATAACCGTTTTAGCAGCTGAAAGCAATAGATTATGTGGCAGAACACGTGTGGAGACAGCTATTGAGGTTTCTAAAGAATTTTATAATAAGAATTCAGATATTACAGGGAATGCGATTTTAGCAGCAGCCTCAGATGAAAATTTAGTAGATTCTTTAGCAGTTTCACCACTAGCATATAAATTAAAAGCTCCAATCTTTTTAAATGACGCTAACAATAGTATAGATGAAGTTACATTAAATGAACTAAAAGGTAGAAATATAAAAAATGTGTACATTTCTACTGGTGAGGGAATAATATCTAAAGAGGCGGAAGAAGAGCTTGTGGCAAATGGAATGAATGTTATAAGACTTGGGGGAGCAACTAGATATGAAACAGCATTAAATATACTAAATAAATATAAAGAATTAGGCGGACAAGCTACAAATGTGTGCTTGGTTTCAGGGAATGGAATAGCAGATGCACTATCAATAGCTCCCATAGCAGCAGAAAATTCTATGCCAATAGTTTTAGCAAAGGATAGTGACAATGTTGCTAGCGAGTTAAAGGAAGTTGTTTACAATGCACAAAAGGTTTATGCAGTAGGTGGGGAGAGTGTATTATCCAACGGGTTGGTAAATGATGTGAAAGGTGAGAGGTTAGCAGGAAAAAATAGATATGCAACTAATATTCAAGTAATTAAGAAATTTTATGGTAGCAGCTTTGAAAATATATATTTTGCTAACGGAAACAATAATCATTTAGTAGATTCTTTAACTGCTTCAGTTTTAGTAGCAGGAAGTAAGGGACCTATAGTTTTACTTGATAATAAGTTAAATAAAGATACAGCAAATGCAATAAATGAGAAAGTTACAGACAATACTAATATGACTTTTTTAGGTGGAGAGGCATTTGTTCCTTCAATTACTATTGATAATATAAAGAATCCTCCAGAAGATAAACCAATAGAGAAACCTAAAGATATGGGACAAGAAGTAGTAAATTATGCTATGAATTATTTAGGAACTCCTTATGTATGGGGTGGAGATAGTCCGGCTGGTTTTGATTGTTCAGGTTTTGCACAATATGTTTATAGACACTTTGGTGTGGAAATAACGAGAACAACATATACTCAAGTAAATCAAGGTAGTTACGTAGCAAGAGAAAATCTAAGACCAGGAGATTTGGTGTTTTTTACTTACTCTGGTGATGGTGAAGCAGAGCATGTAGGAATGTATGTTGGGAATAATTCGTATATACATTGTCCTCAACCTGGAGATGTAGTTAGAGTATCTACAATAGGATATGGGTATATGACTGCAAGAAGAATATTTAATTAGGAAACTGGAGTTTAGATAGTTAAAAGTTAATAGTTAATAGTTAAGGAGGAAACTGGACACTAGTCCAGTTTCTTTTTAATTTAAGGGAGTAAAATTTGAGATTGGGAGATTAAACTAACTGAAGATATATTCAAAGTTCACAGCCATAACAAGAAGGACAGGCGTACCAAAGTATGTTTTCCATAAGTTATTTTTTCAGTGAAATCGAAAGGTTATCAATAAAATCTAAAGCAATCAAAGCCGGTCCTAAAATAGTAGCTTTGCTACGTAGATGTTTGGGACCGACTTCGAGTACTATTGTAGAAAAACTAAAATCAACAAAAATATCTATCCAAAAGAATAGGAAAGTAGCCAATTACGCGTCTGTCCCTCTTGTAATGGAAGTAGAACTTTGAACGATTGCATACTTAGTTGAGATAGGGAGCTTGAAAAATTGACAATGGATAATTGACATTTGACAATGATGGAGGAAAGT
>NZ_BAAABH010000035.1:0-34143 GCF_054767855.1 Clostridium sp. CTA-19
GCTCAGTTGGTTAGAGCAACCGGCTCATAACCGGTAGGTCCGGGGTTCGAGTCCCTGAAGGTCCACCATATTTGGGGGTATAGCTCAGTTGGGAGAGCACCTGCCTTGCACGCAGGGGGTCAAGAGTTCGAATCTCTTTATCTCCACCAAAACAGTTCAATTGAACTGTTTTTTTTATTGTTTAAAATTAAATTTGAAATATTACCCAAAAATATCATTGCAATTTCTAAAAAAAGGTATATAATATAACTAAGTAGTGATTATTAATCACTAGTGAATAATATATTTTACAAGGGGTTTTTTATGAGTATACAATTTAAAAAAGGAGTATTAGAAATGTGCGTTCTTATGTTATTATGTAAAGAAGATTTGTACAGTTATGAACTTGTTAAAAGCTTAGATAAATATATAAAAACAGCAGATGGTACATTATATCCGTTATTAAGAAGATTAACATCAGATGGATATCTAACCACATATTTAGTAGAATCCTCAGAAGGGCCAGCAAGAAAATATTTCAGATTAACAGAAGAAGGAAGAATAAGAGCTAAGAGTTTAAAAGAGGAATGGTTAGATTTTTGTAGTAAGATTAATTTATTTATTGAGGAAATAGATAAAAATTAGGTTGGTATAATTTATAAAGGAGTTTAGGAGGAATAATATGAGTAAAGATGAGTTTTTGGCTCAATTAAGAAATGGACTTAAAGAGTTAGATAAATATACTTTAGAGGATATTTTAAAAGATTATGAAGAATATTTTATACATGGACGAGAAGAGGATAAAACAGAAGATACTATCTGCAAGGAACTTGGAACCCCAGAGCAAATTATAGAAAATTTATGTGAACAAGGAATAATAAATAAAAATCATTTAATAGCTTCGAATAAAAATAAAATAACTTATAGTTCCTTAAATATAATAATACTTGTTATATTAAATTTAATACTTGTTAGTATACTATTTCCTATAGTATCAGGAATAATAGGAGTAGCTATAAGTATGGTAATTTCATTACCATTTGTAACAGTTGGAACTATAGGTTTAATATTTACAACTATAATAAATAAATTAACCATATTTCCACTATTTTGTTTATTAACTATATTATCAGCAATGATTTTAATATTGATAGGAATATATTTTTTAACCTATGGATTTATAATTTTATCAAAAAAATATATAAACTGGAATAAAAAATTTGCTAGAGGTGAGTAGTATGAGAAAATTTCATAAAATTTTAAAGATTATGGCTATAGTATGTTTTTGTACCTTTACAATAGGATTGCTAGTTTCTATAAAAACATTTGATTTAAAAGAATTAAGCAATAAAAATTTGGATTTAAATAAAATTTCAAAATTTGTAATGAGTGATGTTGAAGAGGATAATAATGCTAAACACTTAAATAAGGAAATAGATTTAAATGAATTTAAATCTATTTCCATAAAAAGTGATATATCCAATATACAGCTAAAAGAAAATAAAAATATAAAGAATTTAAAGGTTACTGTAGATTATAAATATAAAGGTGATATAAATATAAAAGAAAATACTTTAAATATAGAAAGCGTTAATAGTGAAAATATGGAAAATAATAAAGGTGGATATAAAATATTATTAGAAGTTCCGAAAGGATTTAAAATTAATAAGCTAAATATAACAAATCATTTGGGAAATATAGAATTAGATGATATTCTATTTGAAGGTTCAGATTTAAGTTCGGATTTTGGATCTATACAAGTAAATTCAAGAGAATATATTTTAGTAAATAATATTAATGCTACTGTTAACATGGGAAAATTAGAGATAAACAATGTAGACTGTTTAAATGGAAAATTAACTAGTGATATGGGTAGTATTAAATATAATGTTAATAATAAAGAGGATGAAGATTATGGAAGTTTAAGTATTAAGTCTAGTGCAGGTGGTATCAATGCATGTTTTGAGTATTTAAATAGAAATTTAATATTAGAAAATGATATGGGGTTAGTTAAATTGAAAGTTAAAAATGAAGGAAAAAATATAGATTTAAAAACTTCTAATAATATGGGGAAAATTAAGAATAATTTTAAAATTGTAGAAGATACAAGTATAAATAAAAGATTTAATGTTGATATTAAAAATAATATGGGAGCTATAGAAATAAACTAATTTAAGTTGAAAGCTATAAATTTAGTATAATATAAATATATTTTTTAGAGAAAATAATTAATATAAAAATATATTTAAAAGCTAAATTTATAGCTTTTATTTTTGAAAATAAAATAATAATATTTAAAAAAATATTGTTAAGATGTATTATTGAATATAGTGTTAAATAAAAAGGAGAATATTATGTTTTTTTATAGAGTTGGCCAGTTTTTTAAAGCAATAACTGCAAAAGTCACAGAAGATGATATTATTTTTATTAATAACTACTTAAGTCATAAAGAAAAAGAGTTATTTTTCAAATTAAAGGTTTATGACCAAAAACATTGCATTGATGTAGCTAAAGATATAAAAATTTATTTTCAAAAAAACAACATAAAGAATGAAGATTTAAGTATTTTAAAAAATGATTTGATAAAAGCAGGGCTATTGCATGATATTGGAAAGATTAAAAAAAATTTAAATCCAATACAAAAGTCTATTTTAGTGATTTTAGATAAATTTTCAAAAGGCAAACTTAAAAATTTAGATAATATTAAAGCTATAGACATATATTATAATCATGATAAAGAGGGATATAAACTACTTAAAGAGAATAATTATAGCAAAGAGTTTTTAAATTTAGTTAAAAATCATCATAACTATGATATTGATAGTGTAGAAATAAATATTTTAAGAGCCAGTGATGACAAAAATTAAAAAGAAACTAAAGCCAAATAAATTACTAAAATCAAAGGAGGATCTTATGAGTTCAAAAGAACGTAGAGAGGATATAAAAGCTATATTTTTAGAAAGTAAACTACCGATAAAAGGTCAAGAATTGGCAACAAAATTTAATGTAACAAGACAGGTTATAGTAAAAGATATAGCTATATTAAGAGCGGAAGGAAATAATATAATAGCTACACCAGAAGGATACTTAATTACTAGGTATGAAAACACTAAAATTAGAAAAGTAATAGCAGTAAATCATGATAGAGAAGATGTATATAAAGAATTAAAAACTGTAGTCAAATATGGAGGTATAGTTGAGGATGTAATAGTAGAACATCCATTGTATGGAGAGATAAAAGCTACATTGATGATTAAAAATTTGAATGATGTTGAAAAGTTTAACGATAAATTTGATAAGTCGGAAGTAGAGCCATTATTTAAATTAACTAATGGAATACATATACATACTATAACTGTAGATAGTATTGAAGATATGGAAAATATTTTAAAAGAGTTAAAAGATGAGAATATTTTAATAGATAATTAAGAGGTGATAAGGTGGCAAGTAAAAAAAGAATAGGGTTATATAGTCTTATATTAATAGCTGTTATATTAGGTGCAATAGTGTCAGGTATAAGTATAATAGTAGACTATCAATGGTTTAAAGAAATTGGATATTTACCTATTTACTTTAAGCAAGTAGTATCAATATTAAAACTTATGATTCCTATATTTATGATAATATTTATAGCAATTACACTATATTATTTAAGTTTAAGACCTAATATAAGAAAAGTTAAAAAGGTAATAGAAATAAATAGAAAAGATGAGAAAAAGAAATTAAACAAATTTTTGTTTATAAATGGTATTATATCTTTAATAATTTCTTTTATATTTTCTTTTTCATATTGGTATAAAATATTAGAGTTTAAGGACTCTACTAGTTTTAATATTTCTGACCCTATATTTAATAAAGACATATCTTTCTTTATATTCAAATTACCACTTATAAGGTCTTTATATAATATGGGAATTACATTAGTTGTAATGTTAGTTATAATTACGTTTATAATGTATATATCTTTTGTTACAAAGGATAAAATAAAAAATAAGATAGTAAAAAATAATATAATAAAAGATTTAAAAAGTGGAATGACAACTTTTGCTGGAAAACAGTTAGCTGTTTTAACAGCATTAATAATGATTTTTTTAGCAATAGGTTATATGGTTAAAGGATGGGATTTAGTTTACTCTCCAAGAGGGACAGTTTTTGGTACTAGCTATACAGATGCGAAGGTAAGCTTGAAATTTTATAGAGCTATATCAATAGCATCAATAGTTTGCTCTGTAGTAGTATTTTTAAGTGTAATAAGAAAAAAATTTAAGCCAATATTTATGTCTGTTTGTTTAATAGCAATTTTAATAATAGGAGAAAATATAGCATCTATAGGAGTACAAGGTTTTGTAGTGCAATCTAATGAAAAAACATTAGAAAAGCCTTATATAGAGCAAAATATAAAATATACAAAACTAGGTTTTAATATAGATGATATAGAAGAAAATAACTTTGATGTAAACAATAATTTAGTAGGAAAAGATATAGAGGACAGTAAAGATATAATTGATAATATAAAAATAAATTCAGTAAAACCAGCTTTAGAATTCAATAACCAATTTCAATATATAAGATATTATTATGGATTTAAAGATATGGACATTGATAGATATAATATTAATAATAAATACAGTCAAGTTTTTATATCTGCTAGAGAATTAGATTTAGATAAACTAGATGAAAATTCTAATACATGGCAAAATAGACATTTAGCATATACTCATGGTTACGGCGTTACCATGAGCAAGGTAAATTCTGTTACAAGTGAAGGACAGCCTGATTTTGTTATTGGAAATATTCCTATAGAAAATGAAACTGATTTAAAATTAGATAATCCTAGAATATATTTTGGTGAAAGTACAAATGATTATAGCATTGTAAACACTAAATTAGGAGAAATAGACTATCCTATGCGTGGAGAAAACATCACTAATAATTATGATGGAAATGCTGGAATAAGCATGAATTTAATTAATAGAGTTATGTTTGCAATAAAATATAAAAATCCTAAATTTTTACTTTCGCAAGATATAACGAAAGATAGTAAAATACTGATTAATAGAAATATAATGGAAAGAGCTAAAAAAATAGCTCCATTTATAAAATATGATAAAGATCCATATATTGTAGTTGAAGATGGTAAGTTATATTGGATATTAGATGGATATACAGTAAGCAATAAGTTTCCATTTTCTCAACCAATTGACGGAATTAATTATATCAGAAATTCTGTTAAAGTAATTGTAGATGCCTATGATGGAACTACAAATTTTTATATATCTGATAGCAGTGATCCAATAGCTCAAACTTATGCTAAAATTTTCCCTGAATTATTTAAGTCTATAGATAAAGTGCCTAGTAATTTAAAGTCACATTTTAAGTATCCAGAAGACTTATTTAATATACAATCAAGAGTACTGGGAAAATATCATGTAAAAGATGCAGGAATATTTTATAATGGTGATGATGTTTGGACTATTTCAAGTAATAAAGAAAAAATTGATGAAGAAGAAAAAGAAAGAGATGCGTCATATGTTATAATGAGGTTACCTGGAGAAGAAAAGGATGAGATGGTTGTTTTAGAGTATTTTAATACAAAGGGAAGAGATAATATGGTATCCATGTTTGGAGTAAGAATGGATGATGAAAACTATGGTAAAATGTTTTTATACAAGTTTCCAACTGGAGGTACTGTATACAGTCCTATGTTATTCCAAAAGAAAATACATCAAGACCCAGAAATTTCAAAAGAGCTTTCTCTTTGGGATACAAAAGGTTCAGAGGTTCAATTTGGAGATACTATAATAGTTCCTATAAAAGATTCTTTATTATATGTAGAACCATTATATCTAAGAGCAGCAGGAGAAAAAAGTATTCCAGAAATGCGTAATGTTATAGTTGGATACTCTGATAAGATTGTGTTGGCACCAAGTGTAGATGAGGCATTAGTTCAATTATTTAACTATGAAGATAAAAATACAGGTAAGGATAATAACCCTAATTTAAATAAAAACGAATTAAATGAAATTAAAGATATATATAATAAAGCTATAGAATCACAAAAGCAAGGGGAATGGGGCAAATACGGTGATTATATAAATGATTTAGGTGAAAAATTAGATCAATTATTGAAATAGATAAAAAATATTTTAAATGCTCCAATCATATTAAGACTGGGGCATTTAAAAGTTTGTAATATGGAGGATATATGGATTATGATGTATTAGTTCTAGGTGGCGGAATGATAGGATGCGCTGTAGCCTATGAACTTTCTAAATATAATTTAAATATAGCAGTAATAGAAAAAGATTATGACATAGGAGCAGATGCTGCTCTTATTAATAGTGCAACAGTATATGATGGTTTGGAATGTAGTGATAGTGTTAGCTCATCACTAATAAGAAAAGGAAACTTAATGTTTGATGAATATACTGAAAAATTTAATGTCCCTTTTAAAAGAATGGGGTCTTTGTATGTTGCAAAAGATGAAGAGCAATCAACATATATTAAAAACATGTTTGAAAGAGCAAAGCTTAAAAACATAAGTGATGTAAGATTTTTAAAAGGTGATGAAATATTTCAATTTGAACCTAATTTAGATAGAAATGTTAAAGAAGCGGTATATTTACCTAACACAGGTGTAGTTTGTTCTTATGATTTAGTATTAGCATATGGTGAAATTGCTTTTGATAATGGAGTTAAATTTAGATTAGAGGAAGAAGTTTTAAGCATAGAAAAAATATCTAAAGGTTTTAGAGTTGAAACGAGTAGAAATAAATTCACTTGTAAAATTGTTATAAATACCACTGCAGAGAAACATCTTGGTGAAGATTTAAATAGTAATTTTATAGAGGATGCTGTAAAAAATAATTTAAAATACATTATGGTTAATAAAAATTATAGAAACTCATACTCTAATATAATATTTGATGTAGATAGTAAAGAAAGAAGATATATAAGACCTACAATGGATGGCAATATAATAGGGGCAGTAAGTACTAAAAAAAATATAAGTTATAATAAAGTTATAGATAAATTATCATCTATTTTAGGGTCTTTTGATAGCCATAAAGTTAAAATGGTATTAGATTGGACTTTGTATGATGAGCCAGTTGTAATTGATGATAGCATATCTGAAGATGGTTACTTAAATGTGGTAGTGAAGCATTTTGGAAAGGTCACAATGACACCAGCTATAGCAGAAATAGTTTGCAAAATAGTTGTAAATAATTTCAACTGTATATTAAAAAAGGATTTCATTGATAGACGAAGAGAGTACTATAAATTTAAAGATTTAAGTAATGTAGAGAGAAATAACATAATAAAACTTGATGAGAATTATGGAAAATTAGTTTGCTTATGTGAGGGTATAACAGAAGGCGAAATAGTTGATGCTATAAGAAGACCTTTAGGCGCAAGAACCCTTGAAGGGGTGCGAAGAAGAACAAGTGCTGGACTTGGAAATTGTAGAGGGGCTTATTGCAATCAAATAATAACAGATATTTTGGCAAGGGAAACTAATAAATCAATGTTAGATATAGATAAGAATACAAAAAGTTCTAAAATTGTCTTAAATAGAATTAAAGAATTTGATACAATGTAAAGGTGAAGTAACATGGAAAATAAAGATATATTTACTACGGTAGTAAGAGTAAAAGGTTCGGATATTTATTGTTTAGTTCCGGTAAAAAGTACTAAACCAATAAAAAAAGATTTTTGGATTGAATGTTCTAAAGCTTTATGTAGAATACATGTAGGACCGCCTATAAATATGGGGGATATAGTATGTAAAAACATACTAAATACAGGGGTTGACATAGTGGCTACAAAAAATATAAAAAAAAATATTTAGAATAGCTTGACAAAATTCAAAATACAGATTAAAATGATTTTAAAGTTAATAAAAAACAAACCGTTGATGAGAATAGTAATAAATTTTTAGTATCAAAGAGAACTAGTGGTTGGTGTAAACTAGTATATTAAATTTTATGAATCCGCCTCTGAGGGACTGTGATGAGCAGTACGGCATAGCCGTTATTTGAATTAAGAGGAATAACCATATGGTTATTCAATTAGGGTGGCAACGCGGAGTTTATCCGTCCCTGTTTAGGGATGGCTGACTCTTTTTTTTATACACTTTTTTATAAAAATAAGCCATAAAAGCTAAAAAAATATAAAAAATATTTAGAAAAGCTTGACAAATGACAAAACAATTATTAAAATGATTTTAAATTAATAAGAAAACAAACCGTTGATGAGAATAGTAATAAATTTTTAGTATCAAAGAGAGCTAGTGGTTGGTGTAAACTAGTATATTAAATTTTATGAATCCGCCTCTGAGGGACTGTGATGAGCAGTACGGCATAGTCGTTATTTAAATTAAGAGGAATGACCATATGGTTATTCAATTAGGGTGGCAACGCGGAGTTTATCCGTCCCTGTTTAGGGATGGGTTGCTCTTTTTTTTATACAAAAAAATAAAACATTAGGAGGAAATATCATGTTAGATTTAAAAAAAATTCGTAATAATCCAGAAGCAATAAAAACAGCATTAAATGATAGAGGGGAAAACTTTGATGTTTCAGTTATAGATGAAGTTGTAGCTTTAGATCAAAGAAGAAGAGACATACTTGTTGAGGTTGAAGAGTTAAAAAATAAAAGAAATACAGATTCTGCAAAAATACCAAAATTAAAAAAAGAAGGCCTACCAGTTGATGAAATAATGGCTGAAATGAAAGAATTAGCAGATAAGATAAAAGGTTTTGATGTAGAACTTAATGAAATAGATGAAAAAATAAAATATATAATGTTAAGAATACCAAATATACCACATCCAGATGTACCAAATGGAGATACTGATGAGGATAATGTAGAGGTTAAAAAATTTGGAGAACCTAGAAAATTTGATTTTGAACCAAAAGAACACTGGACAATAGGAACTGATAGAAATATATTAGATTTTGAAGCAGGCGGAAAAATTACAGGTTCAAGATTTACAGTTTACAGAGGGTTAGGAGCAAGACTTGAAAGAGCAATAATAAGCTTCTTCCTAGATAAACATGTAGATGAAAATGGATATACAGAAATATTACCACCATACATGGTAAATAGAAATAGTATGATAGGAACAGGACAATTACCAAAATTTGAAGAGGATGCATTTAGAGTAGCAGACACTGACTACTACTTAATTCCAACAGCAGAAGTTCCTGTAACAAACCTATATAGAGATGAGATTTTAGATGGCACAAAATTACCAATAAAACACGCAGCATATAGTGCATGTTTTAGAGCAGAAGCTGGATCAGCAGGAAGAGATACTAGAGGTCTTGTAAGACAACACCAATTTAACAAAGTAGAACTTGTTAAATTTGTTAAACCAGAAGAATCTTATGCAGAATTAGAAAAATTAGTTAAAGACGCAGAAAGTGTATTACAAGCATTAGGTTTAGCATACAGAATAGTTAGAATATGTAAAGGAGACTTAGGATTTACTGCTGCATTTAAATATGATTTAGAAGTTTGGATGCCAAGCTATAATAGATATGTAGAAATATCAAGCTGCAGTAACTTTGAAGATTTCCAAGCTAGACGTGCAAACATTAAATATAGAGATGAAAATGGAAAACCAAACTTCATTCACACATTAAATGGATCAGGTGTTGCTATAGGAAGAACTGTAGCTGCAATTCTTGAAAATTATCAAAATGAAGATGGAACAATTACAATACCAGAAGTGCTAAGACCATACATGGGTGGAAGAGATTTCATCTAAACTTGTGACAATAAAATACTTAACTAGAGGTAAATCTCTTTAATTTTACATTAAGAGATTTATCTCCTTAAGTAATTAATTTTATTGCCTATATATAATATGTAGATAAACAGTAAAAATTTAAATAAAACTATCAAATTTTATAAAAAGACCTTGACAGTTAAGGTTAAAATAAATATAATAATATGTGTGACACGGAGAGATGGTCGAGTTGGTTTAAGGCACCGGTCTTGAAAACCGGCGTACGTGATGAGCGTACCGTGGGTTCGAATCCCACTCTCTCCGCCAAACTTTAAGGAGAAATACTCAAGTGGCCGAAGAGGCGCCCCTGCTAAGGGCGTAGGTCGGGTAACCGGCGCGAGGGTTCAAATCCCTCTTTCTCCGCCATATTGCATTAGTCACAATCAAATAAAATTAAAATGGAGAGATGGTCGAGTTGGTTTAAGGCACCGGTCTTGAAAACCGGCGTACGTGATGAGCGTACCGTGGGTTCGAATCCCACTCTCTCCGCCAAAATTTTTTTGATAAGAAGAGTTTGATAATTCAAACTAGCTAGAAGTTAATAATTAATGTGGAGAGATGGTCGAGTTGGTTTAAGGCACCGGTCTTGAAAACCGGCGTGCGTGATGAGCGCACCGTGGGTTCGAATCCCACTCTCTCCGCCAATTTTTTTTATAAGGAGAAATACTCAAGTGGCCGAAGAGGCGCCCCTGCTAAGGGCGTAGGTCGGGCAACCGGCGCGAGGGTTCAAATCCCTCTTTCTCCGCCATAGTAAAGGACTTATAATATTAAGTTCTTTATTTTTTTATAAAAAGTAAAAATGAAATTACTATATTTTAGTATAATATATTGACATATCAGTGTATTATTGATAAAATATATTTGTTTTTAAATATGCGGTGGTAGCTCAGTTGGATAGAGTAGCTGGCTACGAACCAGTTGGTCGGGAGTTCGAATCTTCTCCGCCGCACCATAAACCTAGTAATCTTAGTGATTACTAGGTTTTTTTATTATTTTAATATGTTTGGGAAGTAATATTGAAAAATTAAAATATACCTTCTATACGGATAATATTAAAACTTTGTTATAATAGTTATTGTTTAATTCATTAAAATGATTCAATTAATAAGTAAAGAGAAATAAGTTAGCAATATAAGATTTAATGTATAATAAAAAATAGTTAAATTAAGAAAAAGGAGATAAAGGAGAAAAAAATGGTTAATATTTTGATAGTTGAAGATGATGATACAATAGCTTTTGGAATTAAATCGTTTTTATTGAAAAACAATTACAAAGTTGTTCATGGAAAAAATTTAGAATCAGGAAAAGAGCTTTTAAAAACAGATATAGATTTAATATTACTAGATTTAAACCTTCCAGATGGATCAGGATTTGATTTTTGTCATTATGTAAAAAAAATTAAAGATATACCTATTATTTTTCTTACTGTTAGAGATGAAGAAAGTACAATAATAAAAGGATTAGATATGGGTGGAGATGACTATATTATAAAACCTTTTAAATTAAGTGTCTTACAATCTCGTATTACTGCTGTTTTACGTAGAACACTTAAACAGAACGTGAAAGAAGATGTTTTATTGTGTAAAAATATTAAAGTAATAAAGTCACAAACAAGAGTTTATAAAAATAATAATGAAATAGAATTGACTGTTGGTGAGTATAATTTATTACTACAATTGATAGAGAATAAAAATCGAACATTGACAAGGACAGTCTTATTAGAAAACCTATGGGATGTTCATGGAGAATTTGTAAATAATAATACACTATCAGTAGCAATAAAACGTCTTAGATGCAAGTTGGAAGATGAATCTTTTATTAAAACAGTTAGAGGAATAGGCTATAGGGTGGAGGATTAAATTTTATATGAATAAAAATAGTATGAAAATATGGTTGTTTACTAGTTTCGTATATATAACATTTTTTTGTGTTATATTTTATGGTTTTACTTACAAACAATCAGAGAAGATTTTTTATGAAAGAACTGCACAACTTATAGCAGTTGGTGTTAATGGTAATCCTGATATTGAACAAGCTCTAGTATCGTCACTAAAAAAGAAAAATGAAACAGAGATTAACAAAGGCAAAGAAATATTAGAGCAATATGGTTATTTTGAAGATTCTAAAGTTATTTTTAATAATCATCAAATATTTAGTAAAGTATTTATTAGTGTTTTATTATTAATTTCTTTACTATTTTTTTATTTTGGAGGCTCACTGGTAGTGTCAAATTTTATAAAGTGTAAACGTATAAAAGCTTTAACAGAATATCTTTATGACATAAATCAAGGGGTTTATAGAATACAGACTGATAAAAAAGAAGATGACTTTTCAATTTTAGAAGATGAATTATATAAAACAGTTATGATGCTTAGAGAAAGTAGGGAAAAAGAAAAGAAAGAAAAAGAAAAACTATGTAATAATCTTGCGGATATATCCCATCAGCTCAAAACCCCTCTTACGTCCATGTCATTAATGGTTGAATTATTAGAAATCAGCTCTATTGAAGGAGAAGAGGCCTTATATATTGAAAGCATTTCAGCACAGATACAGCGTTTAAATTATTTAGTATCGTCATTATTAATACTTTCAAAAATTGATGCAGATGCAATGATATTGGAATATAAACCTATTAATGTTTATGAGCTAATAGGTGTGGCTGTTGAACCTCTACATTTAATGATAGAAAAAAAGAACCAACAGCTTCTTATAAAAGATAATAGTGATGTGTTTTTTTCTGGTGATTTTTATTGGACTAATGAGGCTATTCTAAATATAGTTAAAAATTGCTCTGAACACACACCAAATGGAGGAGAAATTTCTATAGATTATAAACAAAACCCTATATGTACACAAATAATAATTGAAGATAACGGCGAAGGTTTTAATAATAAAGATATTCCACACCTGTTTACTAGATTTTATAAAGGATCAAATTCATCTAAGGACAGTGTGGGAATTGGACTTGCCCTTTCAAATTCAATAATTAAAAAACAAAATGGTGAAATTATTGCTATGAATAAAGAAACAGGAGGAGCACAATTTATAATAAAATTTTATACAAATTAATTATGCATAATAAAATAAATGAAAAGTGAAATATGATACCAATCTTTGACTTTTCATTTATTTCATATACTTTAACCATGTCACCAATATGTAAGTTAAGAAAGGTAAAATAATGGTAGTAAAAAACATATAAAAATCATGAATATTTTAAAAGTATGAGTTAATAAGAAAGGGGAAAATATTTTGGAAATATTAAGAGTTGAAAATCTTACAAAAACTTACGGAAAAGGTGAGACAAAGGTTACTGCATTGGATAACTTAAACTTAAAAATAAACAAAGGAGAATTTGTTTCAATAATTGGAGCTAGTGGATCAGGTAAATCTACACTCCTTCATATGTTAGGGGGAGTGGATAAACCTACAAGTGGAAAAATATATATCGATGGCACTAATATTTCATCAATGAATGAAACTAAATTAGCTTTATTTCGTCGACGAAAAGTAGGTTTAATATATCAGTTTTTCAATCTTATTCCTACAATAACTGTTGAAAAAAATATATTATTACCTATGTTGTTAGATGGCAGAAATCCTAAAAGAGAAGAATTTGATAAGGTTGCAAAAATGCTTGGTTTAAACGAAAGACTTAATCATCTACCAAACCAACTTTCAGGTGGTCAACAGCAAAGGGTTGCTATCGGTCGCTCATTAATTTATAGACCTTCTATTATTTTAGCAGATGAACCTACTGGAAACCTTGATAGAAAAAATTCTGAGAGTATTCTTGAAATGTTGAAAATTTCAAATAAAGAGTATAACCAAACTATTTTAATGATTACTCATGACGAAAAAATTGCATTATCAGCAGATCGAATGATTAGAATAGATGATGGTAAAATTGTATCAGATGAGGTGATTAAGCAATGAATATTATGAATGAATATACATATAATCATTTGAGAAAAAGCAAGCGACATACAATTTCTATAATGATTGCTATTATAATTTCCTCAGCACTTCTATGTTCACTATGTATATTTGTACATACTGTATGGAAAGGAAAAGTAACCTCAACAATTGAACATGAAGGTTATTGGCATGGGGAATTATGGGATTATATATCAGGTGATAAATTTAAATATGTAACAGAAAACCCAGAGGTTGAAACCACCATGGTTAAAGGATCATGGGTTACTACTAAACTTTCAAATACAAAACGTCCCTATCTGATAATGAGAGATGCAGATGCAAATTATTGGTCTGATCTGGATTTGAAAGATAATCTTACGCAAGGTAAATTTCCAGAAAAATCTGGAGAAATTGTTGTATCAAAATTATTTTTCGTGGAGAATCCTTCATATAAAATTGGTGATAAATTAACGATTCCTACAGGTAATCGTATGTTAGGTGATAAAGTAATTAGAGGAAACAGTTATAAACAAACAGGGGAGACTTTTAAAGAAATAGAGACTAAGACATATACTATAGTTGGAGAGATAGATATTTCTGGAGAGATGTCTATATTTCCTGGATATACTGCTATGGGATACTTGGATACTTCAAAAATTCAACCTGAAGATGAACTTACGGTTTATATGCGTTTGGTAAATCCACGTAAAATATATGAGATATTACCCCAAATTGCTAAATCTGCAGGATTAACTAAGAATGAATATGGACAATATAACGTTAAGTACAACACATCTTTATTAACTTTATATGGAATTACAAATAAAAATGATGAGAGCACTCAAATCATTGGAATAATAGCAATGGTAATGATACTTACTTTACTAGTTATGGGAACATTTATCCTTATTATCTATAATGCATTTTCACTATCTGCTAATAGTAGGATTAAACAACTAGGCATTCTAAAAAGTTTAGGAGCAACTCCAAGGCAAATTAGGCATTCTGTTATATATGAAGGGTTTTTGCTATGGATTATTCAATTGCCAATAGGTATTATAACAGGATATCTATTTAGTTATATGGTTGTTTTTAAAGTTAATAAAATTCTTAGTGCTGTAGAAGGTTTTAGAAAAATAGATATTTCCTTCTCATGGGTAGTAGTTGGTTTTTCTATCATTATTTCATTGATTACTGTTTTAATATCAGCATATATTCCAGCAAGAAAAGTAGCGAAAGTACCAGCTATTGTTGGAATACGTCAGAATAGTAATAAAGTAAAATTGAAAAAACAAAAAAGCCACCGAATAATTAATAAAATATTTGGTACAGAAGGGGAGTTAGCAAGATCGCAATTTTCAGCTAACAAAAAAAGTTTACGTACAGCTGTACTATCTCTTTCAATATGTTTTAGCTTAATAGTGGGGTATATTGCCTTTATATCTATATATAATTTAGGTATGTCTGAAAACCGTGAAATGACACAATATGATATGAGAGTTAATTTAAAAATTGCTGATGAACCAAGTGATGAGATGATAAATAAAATTATTTCATTACCAGAAGTTAAAGGGAGCGTAATTAGAAGAGACGTACGTACTACAACCTATGTAACATCAGAACAAGAATCAGATATTTTTGCTAAATCTGGAGGATTTGATGGGGTAAACACCATGAAATACAATATATTAAATGAAAATGGAAAACATAGAATTATATCAAATCTAGTTGCATTAAGCGATGAATCATTTAAAAAGTATTGTGAAGAAATTAGTACTAATTCTGATAAGTACTATCAAGATGGTGTAGTTACAGGAATACTATTAGACAGTTCATATCATACACCAAAGGATTCAAAAATTAGACAAAAAATGCCATTGCTAAATGTAAAAGTGGGTGATGAGCTAGTTTTAAATGAAAAAGTAGAAAATGATATGAATGCAAATTATGAATTTAATTTTCAAGTAGGAGCTGTGACAGAGGTATTTCCAGGGGAATTAGGAATGGGTGGATACAGCGTAGCTTGTATAGTACCTATGAAAACATATCAGAAAATAGTTAGTAATTTTATGCCAGAACGTATACTTGAATCCAACAATATGTCAATTGATTTGTTGGTCGGTGAGGAGGCTAGTCCAAGCATAAAGGAGGAATTAAATAAGATTTGTAGTTCTTATCTTGGAACTGAAGATTTTACGATATGGAGTCTATTGGAAGAAAAAAATTACGACGAATTAGTTCAAAGAGCTACAGACATTAGTGTCTTTGCTATAGCATTAATGATTGGGTTAATTGGTATTTTTAATGTCTTTTCTACCATTTCCAATAATCTTAGATTACGTAAGAGAGAATTTGCTATACTTAGATCAGTAGGATTAACGCCAAAAGGATTAAATAAAATACTGATGTTAGAAGGTTTATTTTTCGCTGCAACACCTATTATTGTCAGTATTCCAATGGTATTATTTATCTGTTGGTTTATATTGAAAATAATGCCAATAACGTGGGCTCAGTTCATATCTGTTTTACCATTAGGTGTAATTCTAGGGTATACTATGCTTATAATTATAGCTATTTTCCTATCCTATTATTTTTCTTCAACATGTGTTAAAAAAAGTAATGTAGTAGAGTCAATAAAAAACGAAATAGTATAATTTAGAATCTATTACTAAGAAGTAATTTTTTCATAAAGTATGATTATATTATATTTAATATATAAAAATTAAATTTTTTAAAATCGTAGGTTTATATAGCCTACGGTTTTTTATATGAAAGTACATAATTTTAAAAGTTTTGCTATGTATAAAACTATCACCTCTGGTTGGGGAAGATATTATTAGGTAAAGTAAATATTTATCTTCTACAATATTATTTTTATTATATAAAAAATTAGTAGAAACTTAGGGAAGAAAATTTTAAGAATATAATATATTTTAAGAAAATTATATATTTATTAAAATAGATTAAATAAATATATATTTAACAAAATATACACTAAAAAGCTAAAGAAAGTACATTTATAGACATTTCAAACAGTACAAGCATAATCTATAATTAAAGTATATTGGAAATATTTATAATTAAATAATCAATTATTATAGTTACAAATAGTTTATTTAAAATCAGTTAAATCAATGCTATCAACTATGGTGACTTTATAATATACATTGGTAGAATGGGGGAATTATTAATGGATTTATTGCTTGATTTTGTTATTAAAGTAAATGGAGTATTGTGGGACTCGGTATTATTAGTGTTGTTATTAGGTACAGGTTTATATTTCACAGTTAGGCTTAAATTTGTGCAGATTAGAAAGTTCGGTGAGGGATTTAGACGAATTTTTGGTGGATTAAACTTAAGAGGTAAAAAAGCTGGAGAAGATGGTATGAGTTCATTCCAGGCAGTAGCAACAGCAATAGCGGCACAAGTTGGTACAGGAAACTTAGCTGGAGCTGCGACAGCAATAGCTTCAGGAGGACCAGGAGCTATATTTTGGATGTGGGTAAGTGCATTTTTTGGAATGTCAACAATTTATGCAGAGGCAGTACTTGCTCAACTATTTAGAACTAAAGTTGAAGGTGAGGTTACTGGTGGACCAGCATATTATATTAAAAATGGTATAAAAAATAAAAAGATAGGGTCTTTTCTAGCAACATTTTTTGCAATAGCTTGTATATTAGCATTAGCTTTTATGGGAAATGCAGTGCAGGCCAATTCGATATCTGATGCATTTAATAATGCATTTGGTTTTTCACCTTTAATTATAGGTATATTAGTTTCTATATTAGCAGGTTTTGTATTTTTTGGAGGTATGGGACGTATAGCATCTGTTACTGAAAAAATAGTACCTATAATGGCAGCATTTTATATAGTTACAGCAGTTATAATAATAGGAATGAACGGAAGTGAAATACTACCAGCTTTCAAAGCGATAGTTGTTGGTGCTTTTAACCCTCAGGCAGTTATGGGAGGAGCTATAGGTGTTACTGTAAAACAAGCGGTAAGATATGGTGTAGCAAGAGGTTTATTCTCTAATGAAGCTGGTATGGGTTCAACTCCACATGCTCATGCTGTTGCGAAGGTGAAGCATCCATGTGAACAAGGATCAGTTGCAATAGTTAGTGTGTTTATTGATACTTTTGTAATATTAACATTAACAGCATTAGCTATAATAACAAGTGGAGCTAACAACATGGAAGGGTTAAAAGGTATAGCATTAACTCAAAAGGCGTTTGAGCTAACACTAGGTAATTTTGGACAAGGGTTCATAGCTATTTGCTTATTATTCTTTGCTTTTTCAACAATAATAGGATGGTACTTCTTTGGTGAATCAAACATAAAATATTTATTTGGAAAAAAGGCATTGAATATATATAGAATATTAGTAATGGTTATAATTGTTATTGGTTCAACTTTAAAAGTAGATTTAGTTTGGGAATTAGCAGATACATTTAATGGATTAATGGTTATACCAAATTTAATTGCGTTATTAGTATTAAGTGGATTAGTAGTAAAAAGTTCAAGAGAATATGATGGTGTGGAAAAAGATAAGGATATAGAAATATAGACGTATATAAATAGAGGTAAAAAAGGTTGTTTTTATGTTAAAACAACCTTTTTTTTATGATATAGTTAATAAGTATAAATTATTTTAAATTAGGTACCTTAAAAAGTAAGGTATAAATTTATTTAGGAGAAGAATATGATTAAGTACTATAATAGAAAAAAAGAAAAATATGAAATAGAAAATATAGCAGGGGAGAAAATTTTAAGATGGACATATGAATCACCTGTAGGAAAGACATTCTTAGAATTATTTATAAAAAGGAAAGTAGTATCTAAATTATACGGAATGTATTGTAATAGTAAATTAAGTAGGAAAAAAATAAATGGATTTATTAGTGAGTTCAATATTGATATGAGTAGGTTTAAAAATAAGGAAAATGAATACAAGTCCTTTAATGAATTTTTTTACAGAGGAATAGAAGAAGAAAAGTTAATCTTTAGTAAGGATAAAGATATTTTTATTTCTCCAGCAGACAGTAAATTACTAGCACTCAATATTAGTTCTAAGAAAAATACAATTAATATTAAAGGATTTGATTATAGTATAGAAGATTTATTAGGAGATGGTAAACTAGCTAAAGAATATGAAGGGGGATTAAGCCTTATATTTAGGCTATGCCCAACAGATTATCATAGGTTTCATTTTATTGATGATGGAGTATGTTTAAAGACGAAAAAGATAAAAGGAAAATATTATTCAGTAAATCCAATAGCTCTCGAAAAAGTAGATAGAGTTTTCATAGAAAATAAAAGGGAGTACAGTGTATTTAAAAGTGATAATTTTAAAGAAATAGTTTATATAGAAGTGGGGGCCACCTGCGTAGGTTCAATAATTCAAACATATAAGGAAAACTCTAAAATATGTAAAGGTGAAGAAAAAGGATATTTTAAATTTGGTGGGTCTACAGTAATCCTCTTAGTAAAAAAAGATGTTATAACAATTGATGAAGATATAAAAAATCAAAGTGAAAAAGGGATAGAAACATCAGTGAATATAGGTGAAAGAATAGGTACTATAAAAAAGATGCACCATTAAAAGTGCATCTTTTTTATAGTTTAAATTTAGAGGTTATATTAGTTAGTCTTAATGCGCTATCCCTGTTGTTTAGGCAAGCATCATTAATATTAGTTAGCTTTAATGCAATTTCTTCCGTTTTATTAGATATATTCAAAGTTCCATTTGCGCCTTCATTTATAGTGTGAGAAACTTCATCTATAGCATCTACTAATCCGGATACATATATATTTAAATTTTGAGCTTCTTTACTAAAATCAATCATAAAATTGTCAAAAGAAGAAGCATCTTTAGAATAGGATTTACCAGTTTCAATCATTTTTTCATAATCTGAGTTAAGTTGAGATTCCATAAAATCTATCATTTTTTTAGAACTAATAGAAAGACTTTCTACTGAATTATATACAATTTTAACTAAATTTTGTATATTAGCAGCAGTTTTTCTAGATTCAAGTGCTAATTTTCTTACTTCTTCAGCTACAACAGCAAAACCCCTACCAGCATCACCAGCTCTAGCTGCTTCAATTGCAGCATTTAACGCTAAAAGATTTGTTTGCTCTGTTATCTGCATTATAGCATTAGCAAGTCCATGTATTTGATTTACACCCTTCGACGTTTCAAGTGCATGTTCTAATTCTTTTTTTACATCAGAATATAAGTTAACAGTTAATTCTTTAGACTGTAAAGAGGAGTTCTCAAATTCTAAAGCTTTTTTAACTATGGATTTTGCTATTTCAGATCCATTAAGTGATTCAGAAGCTATAGAATCTATTCCAACTTTCATTTTCTCAGAAGAAGCATTCATTTCTTCTGAGGTAGCAGCCGTCTGTTGAAGACCATAAGATAAAACTGAAACATCATTAAAAGTTTCCTCTGCATTCTTTTTAAGTTTTTCTATAGAATTTTCAACGACTTGAACGTTAGAAGTAATTACATTTTCCACTTCAGAAAGCTCTGTCACAACTTCTCTAAGAACTTTTCTCATATCTATTACAGAAGAAGATATTTCTCCTATTTCATCTTTACCTAATTTAGATATTTTTATATTATCTTGTGATAGATCTAATTTAGCTGTTTTTATAACTAAATCTTTTGCTACTAATATTGGCTTTATTAAAAACTTCGCTATTATAAAAGCAAATACTAAACAAATTAAAGAAACTACAACAGCGATAAGTACTATAGTTTTAGTTAAATCACTAAGTGGAGAAAGAAGATTTCTCTCATTTGTATATAAAACTAAAGTCCAATTAGTTTTAGGAATTACACCATAGGAACCAATAAGTGTATCTTTATTTTCTTTGAATTTTACTGATGAAATGTTTACTTTCATTCCATTTTTTGCTTTTTTTACAATCTGTTTAAGTTCATCCACATTCAATTCAGTACCTAATAATTCAGGCTTAGAACTATGAATGTATATTCCGTTTTCATCTAGTAAACTTGTAAGAGTTACTGCATCTTTATTAATATTTATGTCTTTTAAATACTTGGAAAAACTGTCAACTAGAACATAAGAAGCAACATATCCTATGCATTGTCCATGATTAGTATAATCTTTTACTGGATTAGTAAAGACCATAACATTTTTTTGTGTTTTCTCAGATTTAAAAGAATTACTTACAAATTGACCACCTGAGGAACTGACGCCGTGAAAACTTTTATCGGATACATTTTTATTTATCATATCTTTTTCACTATCTGCTATTACTACACCATTTAAATCTATTAAAGACAATCTTTCAACAGAAGGTGTATTTTTTAAGTAATTATCAAAGGTGTTTAATATATTTTTATTATTAGCTTTTGAGTTTGATAAAGCCTCAAAAGCAAAGGAATTATTAGAAAGGGAAACTGTTTCGCTAGTATATTTTTCTATCATTGTAGAAATTGTATCTATAGATTTTTCAACAATAGTTTCTAAACTATGTTCGCTTAAATTTGAAATTATAGCTGAACCTTTTATATAAATAAAACTAGTAGTTATTATCATTGCGGCTATAACTATAATACTTATAGTAGCAGAAATTTTTAAACCTATAGAGTTTTTGTTGTTTTTAGTGAATTTTTTTAAGGCTTTAAAACTAATGAGTTTTTCTTTTAACAAGTCATTTTTAGAAGATTTTATTTTAGAATCAGTTTTTTTATATCTTCTTTTCAATTTTTTAAATTTAGTTTTTTCTTTATTTAAAATATTCCCCATATAAACACCCCCCTAAATAATAACTTATAACTACTACCATATTAATATTTTATCATAATTTTCAAAAAATTTGGAACATTGTAAAAATATTTAACAATTGATACATATTCGTCAATGTATACAAAACAAGAAATAATAAAAATATTTATAATATTATATTAATTAAATTTAATATTAAACTTTATATCAAAAAATAGGTTAAATATATAAGCAAATATTAATTTTTAGTAAACAAAAGGCTTATTTTTATAAATTTGTATATACAGATACAGAATAAAAAATTAATTATCAGTATAATCTAAAAAAACAAACTTAAAAGATAAATCTGAAAAAGAAAGGGATGTAATAAATGACACTTATAGGAATTGTTATAGTTATTATAGGTTTTGCTTTAAAATTAGATACTATAGCTGTAGTTGTATCAGCTGGTGTTGTGACAGGTATAGTAGCAAATATAAGTTTTATTGAGATTTTAGAAATATTAGGTTCTACTTTTGTTAGTCAAAGACATATGTCGCTTTTTATATTGACATTACCGGTCATAGGAATGTGTGAAAGATACGGGTTAAAAGAGAGAGCTATAGAACTTATAAGTAAAGCTAAAAATTTATCAACAGGAAAAACTCTTACTTTATATCTATTTATAAGAGAGGCAGCTGCAGCAGCATCCGTTAGATTAGGTGGTCATGCTCAATTTATAAGACCTTTAATAAACCCTATGGCTCAAGGTGCGGCAGTTGGAAAATATGGAGAAATAGATGAAAAACTAGAGGATAAGATAAAAGGTGCAGCAGCAGCTATGGAAAACTACGGTAATTTCTTTGCTCAAAATGTATTTATGGCAAGTTCAGGGGTACTGTTAATAGCTGGAACTTTAACTGAATTGGGATATACAGCAAACACTTTAGATATAGCTAAAGCATCAATACCAGTAGCTTTAATAACATTTTTATTAGTAGCATTGCAAAATTACTTATTAGATAAATCAATACAGAGAGAAATGAAAAAACACAACTAGAAGAAGGAGGAATTAGTATGGATATAAAAGCTATAACAGATATATTATTAGAAGTATTTTACACCATGGTTGGATTGCTTATGTTAACAACAGCATTCAGTACGTTTAAGGATAAAAATCATAAAGCAAAAATAGGAACTATGATGTTTTGGAGTATATTAGCTATAATCTTTATTTTTGGTAAAGTTATTCCACCTGCTATAGTTGGAGGATTATTAGTAGTATTAGGAATATTAACAGCAAGCAAGAAAGTTAAGGTAGGCAATTTAAAACCTCTAAGTAGTGAGTTTGCACATGAACAATGTAAGAAGTTAGGAAATAAAATATTTATACCGTCTATTGCAATAGCTGTAGTGGCTCTTGTTATAGCACAGTTTACACCTTTAGGTGGTGTAGTTGCCATAGGTATATCTGCAGTTACAGCAATATTAATAACTTTTGCAATAACAAAAGCTACACCAAAAATGTTAATTGAAGATGGAGATAGAATGCTTCAGTCAGTTGGCTCTACAAGTATACTGCCTCAGCTTTTAGCAGCATTAGGATCATTATTTACTGCAGCAGGTGTTGGTGAGGTTATTGCCGGGGGAATATCTAGCTTTATTCCAAGTGGAAATATACTTATAGGAATAACTGCGTACTGTTTAGGTATGGCTATATTTACAATGATAATGGGAAATGCTTTCGCTGCATTTTCAGTTATAACAGCAGGTGTTGGAATTCCATTTGTATTTGCGCAAGGAGCAAATCCGGCAATTGCTGGAGCGTTAGCATTAACAGCAGGATATTGTGGAACATTATTAACGCCTATGGCAGCAAACTTTAATGTAATGCCAGCAGCATTGTTAGAAACTATAGATAAAAATGCAGTTATAAAATATCAAGCACCGGTAGCTATAATACTTTTGGTTTTACATATACCATTAATGTATTTCTTAGCATTTTAGGACATCATAGGAGGTAAAAATTATGAAAGTTTTAATTACAGGGTTTGATCCCTTTGGAGGAGAAAAAGTTAACCCAGCATTAGAGGCGGTTAAATTATTACCAGATATTATATCTGGAGCAGAGGTTATAAAGTTAGAAATACCTACTGTTTTTAGAAAGTCTGTTATACATATAGATGAGGCTATAAAGATGAATAATCCTGATATTGTAATATCAGTTGGTCAAGCTGGTGGAAGATTTGGAATTAATCCAGAAAGAGTGGCTATAAATATAGATGACGCAAGGATAAAAGATAATATAGGAAACCAACCTATAGATATAGAGATTGAAGAAGATGGTAAAAAAGCATATTTTTCAAGTCTACCAATAAAAGCTATGGTAAAAAAAATGAATGATAATGGAATACCAGCAGCAGTTTCAAATACAGCAGGAACTTTTGTTTGTAATCATGTTATGTATGGGATACTATACTTAATAGACAAAAAGTATCCTAATATAAAAGGTGGATTTATACATGTTCCGTATATACCAAATCAAGTAATTTCAAAACCTAATACACCATATATGTCTCTAAAAGACATATCAAAAGGTTTAGAATTATGTATAGAAGCTGCAGTTGAAAATAGTGAAGATCTAAAGATAACAGGAGGGACGATTTGCTAATGTTAGAGCCAAAAGAAAGATTAAAAATATTTGTTTATGGAAGTTTAAGAACTGGCTTTTTTAATTATGACATATATTTAAAGGGAAAAGTAAAAGAGTGTAATTTAGGCAGAATAAAAGGTGAATTATTTCATATGCCAAATAAGAAATATCCAGCACTATTAGATGGAGAAGACTATGTTTATGGTGAAATCATGGAAGTAGACAGCTATGAAGAAGTAATAGTTGCTATGGATAAGATGGAAGGATATCATGAGCCTAATAGTAAAGATAACGAATATAATAGAATTGTTGTTGATGTGTATAATATAGATAAAGATATAGTTGAAAAATGTTATGTTTATAAGTATGCATTAAATGATAGAGAAATATTTGATAAACATAGTGCTTACATAAATCATGGTGATTGGAAAAAGTTTATGACAAATAAATAATAATATAAAATAAAAAGTGGTATACTATAAAATAAAAAGGGTAAGTTAGCTTACTCTTTTTTATTTATATTAAAAGGTAGTGACATTATGTATAAAAAATTATTTGATTTAGACAAACAAAAAAATATGAGAGATTTTTTTCTTAATAACTTAAGTAAAATGGGAAAGTTAATTACATATAAAAAAAACGAAACTATAAACCATATAGATATAAATGAATTAATTATAGTTGTATCCGGAAAGGTTAAAGTCATTACATTTACAGTATCAGGACAAGAAAAAGTACTCTTTTATTTAAGAAGTGGAGAGATAGATGGTGAAATATCATATTTTGGAGATGAGCATATACATTCAAAAATTATAGCCTTAGAAGATTCTGTTATAAGCCATATTTCTTATGATGTTTTAACTGAAGTAATTAGTGAATATCCAGAGTATTATAGTTTTTTTATTCATAGTATTATAAGAAAATATAGGATAGCCTTATCACAAATATATGATTTTTTAGCGGAAAGTCCTAAAGTTAGAATAGCATCTACTTTATACAGATTAGTAACACAAAGCCCTAAATATATTGATGGAAGACAAACTATAGATTTACTTTTAACACATCAGGAATTAGCCAATTTAATAGGATGTTCAAGGGTTACAGTAACTCGAATTTTGAAAGAATTAAAAAATGAAGGAATAATAGATACAAAAACTAAAGAAATTTATATAAATGATATAGAAAAGTTAAAAAAATTATCAGGTATATATGATGACGAATAAAAACCTACTCTAAAATAGAGTAGGTTTTTATTATACCATTAGATTAAAAATAATTAAAAAAAGTACGCCTGGAATACCTAATAAACCTGCTATTAAAGCAGTTACAGCATTTATTGCTATGTATATACCAAATGGACCACCTACAAAGTTGATTAATAATAATAAAATTCCTCCAGCAATTCCATTTATTATTAACTTCATAAGAATCTTTATTGGCCATGCAAAAAGTTTTCCAATTATAAATAAACCTATAACAGCAGCAATAAATATTAAAGCAGTATCCATAAAATCATCTCCTCAGTAGTTACATAATTTATAATATAGGTATTATATAGGGAAACAAGCTCAGATTTAAAGTTATACACCAAATTTTTGTTATCGTTAAGAAAACAAGTATAACTATTAACCATTTACTATTAACTAAAATAAGCGTTAACTAGAAGTAAAATATTAATTTAAAATTTTCTCATTTGATAAATAGATAAGTTTAAAATTTAACTTGGAACCCTATAGTAATATTATATATCAATATTAAGGAGTATATGAGAAAAATATTATTTATAGGTACTACTTAATTCTTCTAGCATTAAACTTCCATCTAAAGTTATGCCTTTGGTTTTAGCTAAAGAAAGAAAATATAAGTATTTAGACTTTGCCTCATCTTCTTTACATATTATTAAATCTATTAATTTAGGATCACTAACAAATTGAAAATAATTCTTTGCATTTTGCCATTCTTCCAAAGCATCATTTAATTGAGTAATAATATCTATGTCTTCTTTAGAATACTTTTTTCCTTTAAATATTAATTTGAAAACATGTTTTTTATTCATAGTATAAACCTCCTACTTTACAAGTATTATTTACATAAAGTGGTATTATTATACTTTTAATGAATATATAAAATACAATAAAAGGAAGCAATTTTAAAATTGCTTCCTCTTTTTGATTATAATTTACATCTAGATTTCTTTTCTTCCCTCTAGTGCTTTGGATAAGGTTACTTCATCTGAATATTCCAAATCTCCACCGACAGGAACACCGTGAGCTATTCTAGTAACTTTAACTCCTAAAGGCTTTAAAATTTTAGAAATGTACATAGCAGTAGCTTCACCTTCAATATTAGGATTTGTTGCTACTATTATTTCTTTAGGTTCTCCATTTATTCTAGTAACTAACTCTTTTAGTTTTATATCTTCTGGACCTCTTCCGTTCATAGGTGAAATTGTTCCATGAAGAACATGATAAACGCCATTATATTCTTGAACCTTTTCTAGAGTCATTATGTCTTTAGGTTGTTCAACAACGCAAATTGTTGACTTATCTCTATTAGGATTTGAACATATAGAGCATGGAGTTGAATCAGTAAAATTACCACAAACAGGGCAATATTTTATAGTTCCTCTTGCCTTAACAAGAGCTGAAGCAAACTCCTCAACCTCTTCACGAGGTAAATTAAGAACATAAAGGGTTAATCTTTGAGCTGTTTTTGCTCCTATACCTGGAAGTTTGGAAAACTCTTCTATAAGCTTTTCTATTGCTACAGGATAAAAATCCAATTTATTCACCTCTAAGTTTTTAGCTTATTTATTATTAAAATAAACCAGGCATATTTAGGCCACCAGTTAATTTACCCATATCGTTTGCAGTTTGAGTTTCAGCTGTTTTTAAAGCTTCATTACAAGCTAGCATAACTAAATCTTCTAACATTTCAACATCATCTGGATCAACAACTTCTGGTTTAATAGAAACTTTTAATAATTCTCTTTTTCCATTAACTACAGCAGTAACTGCACCACCACCGGCTCTACCTTCAAAAGTTTTATTTTCTAAATCCTTTTGCATATCTTCCATTTGTTTTTGGAATTTTTGAGCTTGTTTTATTAAATTATTCATATTTCCACCCATTCCTGGGAATCCACCTTTTGCCATAAATTATTCCTCCTTTAAATTAAAGTAAATATATTATATATTATCAATATATTAGTATATATAATATTTGATAATAATGTAACTAAAATTAATATTTATTTTACTTATTTTATTTATATTAACATCTTAATATATTATTCATCAATTATTTCTACTAAATCTTCTCCAAAAGTTTTTAAAAGTATATCTTCTTTAGATATAGATTCTTCTTGTGGTTTATCTATAGAATAGTCTACTACAACGTTGGCCTTTAAAATTTCTGAAAAAATAGAGTTTATAATTTTTCGATTGCCTTCTTTTTCTAATCTTTTTTTATGAAATTCATATTGTTTTTCAAATATGATATTTATTCTATTCCCTTTAACATAGTTTATTTTTCCAACCATCAGTGCTGCTGCTAAAACCATGTTTTTTCTAGATTTTAATAGCTGTTGAATGTCTTTAAATGATTTATTTACAGTATCAAAGTCAATAGAGCAATTTTCAAAAGTTACATCATTGTCTTCTATAGAAGTCTCAGGTGTTGAATCTTTAGGTACATATATATCTTTTTTAGTTGATATTTTATTTTCATCGATAGCTTTATTATTAGAAACTATATTTGAGACTATACCATTTTTTATAGTATTTTCGATCTTATTAATTCTAGATAAAATTACTTCTTGAGATGTATCATATTCAAATTTACACATTTTTATTATAGCAAGTTCAAGATAAATTCTTCCTTGCTTTGAATATTTAGCGTTTTCTTCTGTGTCTTGAAGTATTTTTATATATCTCATTATTTCTTCAACTCTTAATTTTTCGCTTTGAAGTTTTAAAAGTTCTATATTTTCTATAGACATTTCTAAAACTTCTTCTGGATTTTCAGTAACCTTTACCATCATTAAATCTCTCATATGTTTAGTAAGATCTTTAATAAATAAATTTACATCTTTACCGGAAGATATAGCATTATTAATGGTTTTAACGGCACCTTCAATATCCTTTAAAATTATAAAGTCTGTAAGAGTTATTAAATCATCATTGGTCATAAGACCAAGCATTTTAACTATATTGTCATACTCAACTTTGTTATCACTCATGGATATAGCTTGATCTAAAATACTTAGGGCATCTCTCATTGCACCATCACATATTCTAGCAATTAGTTTTAAGCTTTTATCTTCAGCATAAACACCTAAAATATCAGTTATTTGTTTAAGTCTTAAAAATATATCATCATTTTTAATTCGTTTAAAATCAAATTTTTGACACCTAGAAAGTATTGTTATAGGTAACTTTTGTGGATCAGTTGTTGCTAAAACAAATATAACATAACTAGGTGGTTCTTCTAAAGTTTTTAAGAATGCATTAACAGCACCTTGAGATAACATATGAACTTCATCTATAATATAAACCTTATATTTAGATTCTTGAGGAGGATATTGTACATCGTCTATAATATCCCTTATATTATCTACTTTATTATGAGAGGCTGCGTCTAACTCAACTACATCTATAGCAGTTCCATTATTTATCTTAATGCACATTTCACACTCATTACATGGTTCACCATCTTGAGAATTAAGACAATTTACTGCTTTAGAAAAAATTTTAGCGGTAGAGGTCTTACCGGTTCCTCTTGTTCCGCATAGTAAATATGCATGAGCTATTCTTTCGCTCTTTATTGCATTTTTTAATGTAGTGCTTATATGGTTTTGACCAACAACATCCTCAAATTTTTGGGGTCTAAATTTCCTATATAGTGCAGTATAACCCATAGTTTCACCTCATATCTTACCAATAATATTATAAAGTATTTACAACAATTAAAACGAAATACTATAAACTTTATAATTAAGCTTATATATAATATAATATAATTTTTTATGTATAAAAAAAAGATGCAAAAATGCATCTTGTACTTTTAAGATTTAAAGTCGTACACCTCGCTTCGATATTAATTTATATGCGTTACCTATGTAGTTAACTCAAACCAGGTTAATCCACGGCACATAAAGGGGCTCACTTATCGCTGCTTCCTTCCAGACCTGACGAGGTTCATGAGTCTTTATTGCGTGGGACCCAGTTATCAACGCCACTTACATAGGCCAGACCATACAAATTAATACCTAGGCGAGGAATTCAACCCTGCTATAGCGGATTGCAGGTGCAGGGCACCGCTAACTCCCCGTCTAGTACGACATGGCGGAGAGAGAGGGATTCGAACCCTCGGTAGAGTTTCCCCTACACACGCGTTCCAGGCGTGCTCCTTCAGCCGCTCGGACATCTCTCCATACAATATTCATTATGTAAATAACATTATACTATTATAATGTTACAATTTCAAGTATTATATTATTAATAAATTGTGCATATGTTGGATTAATTAAACATTTTATTATATTTGTTATAAAAAACATTTTTTTTTCGATATTATACATATATAATATTATAAAAAATATTTAAGAGGTGTTTTATGAATTATGAAATAAAAGGTGGGAACATGCCAGTAGCAATATGTACATTAGACCAGGGAGAAACTGTAGTATCCGAATCAGGTGCTATGGGCTGGATGAGTGAGAATATTGTTATGGATACTAATATGAAAGGCGGGCTATTTGGGGGAATAGGAAGAGCTTTATCAGGTGATAGTTTATTTTTAAATACATTTACATGTACGAATGGACAAGGAACTATAGCTTTCCCTTGCTCAGTACCGGGAAAATTATTAGTTAAAAATTTATATCAAGGACAAACTTTGATTTGTCAAAAAGGTGCGTTTTTAGCAGCAGAAACTTCTGTTGAATTTAAAATTCACTTAAAGAAAAGAATATCATCTGGTCTTTTCGGAGGAGAGGGTTTTATACTTCAAAGAATGACAGGTCCAGGTATAGTATTTTTAGAATTTGATGGACATGTTGAAGAAATGGATTTATCACCAGGAGAAACAATTAAGGTTGATACAGGACATGTTGCAGCCTTTGAATCTACAGTTAGCTTTGATGTAGAAATGGTTAAAGGCGTGAAAAATATGTTGTTTGGAGGAGAAGGTTTGTTTTTAACAACTTTAACAGGTCCAGGAAGAGTTTATCTTCAAACAATGCCAATAAGCAATTTAGCATCAAGAATATATCCATATATACCAATGAAAAGTGGAAATTAATAAAAATAGCCATGCAAAATTTTGCATGGCTAATCTTTATTAATCTTTATGAATATTTATTTTTACGTTTATTGTTAGATTTGTTACAGTAAATAACTCCTATAATCCAAATTAAAACTCCTAGTAAGCTTATTAGTTGAGCAACTCTTATAGGTCCTAACATCAAACTATCAGTTCTTAATCCTTCAATAAAAAATCTTCCTAAGGAATATAGTCCTATATAGGTAAAGAAAACTATACCATTTTTATATACCTTATTTAAAATATATATAAGTATTATGCAAACTATGATATCCCAAATACTTTCATATAAAAAAGTAGGATGATAATATGTTCCATTAATTAACATTCCATTTTGTATAAAAGTAGGAAATTTACTGATAAATGATTGAGAAACTGGGCCACCATGAGCTTCTTGATTAAAAAAGTTTCCCCATCTACCAATTGCTTGGGCAAGAATTATACAAGGGGCAGCAACATCCATACCACCTAAAAAATTTATATTTTTCTTTTTAGCTAAAATATAAGAAACTATTATAGCCGCAATTATACCACCATGGATTGCGATTCCGCCTTGTCTAATATTAAATATATTAATTAGATTATCCTTATATTGATCAAATTCAAATATTACATAATAAGCTCTAGCTCCAATTATAGAAAACGGAAAAGTTATAATAAAAATTGTAAGTAAATCATCGTAATCTATATCCCTTAACTTACATGTGTATTGAGCTAAAAGAATTGCGATTATAACACTTATTGAAATACATATACCATACCACGCAATATCTACTCCAAATAAAGAAAACGCAACTTTATCCATATTAACACCTCCAAAATGTATCATATAACAGTATTATACAAATATATAATAAAATAAATAATAATAAAATGTATTACAAAATTATATTATATTAATATTTTGTTTTCTATATATTCTTGAAATATTTAATATTTTGTTTTCATGTTTAATTAACGTTTGTGTTTAAAAAAGTTCTCTAGGAGTAAACTACAATCTTTATTATATAACCACTGAACATTTACCCAATGATTAAGAGAATCATTTTGCACTATATTCAATACAGAACCACAGGCACCGCTTCTGTCGTCAAAGGTACCAATATATAAATTTTTTATTCTACTTTGAATTATAGCGCCTGCACACATAGGACATGGCTCTAATGTCACATACATACTACAATCATTAAGGCGCCAATTATTAAGAGCTTTGCATGCTTTTTTTATAGCCAAAATTTCAGCATGGCAAGTTGGATCATTATTAAATTCTTTTAGATTATGGGCTGTAGCGATTATTTTGTTATCTTTTACAATAACAGCTCCAACTGGAACTTCATTAAAAATCAGAGCTTTTCTTGCCTCTTGTATAGCAATTTCCATAAAAACTGAATTTTGATTCATATTTAACACCTACTAGTTAGTAATATTTTTATATTAATTGACGCAAAAATGATTTTAAAATTGCATTTAAATAAAATAAAAGGCCTAACAGTATAGTCTGTTAGGCTGTGGTGCGCGCGAGAGGAGTCGAACCTCCGGCCTACCCCTTAGGAGGGGGTTGCTCTATCCAACTGAGCTACGGGCGCATATTAATTAAAAGAGTATATATATATTATAAATATTTTTCCTGTGTAATGTCAATAACTATTAATAAACTGGAATTTTAGTATTTAATTTATTAATTTTTCAAGAAAAATGGATTTTTCAGAAAAATAAATGATTTATTGCAGATTTTTATATAGGTTTGTGCTAAAATACAAAATGTATGACATTGAAACATAGAGGTGATTAATAAATGAAAAAGATTCATATAACAGAAACAGTGTTAAGAGACGCTAATCAGTCATTAATAGCGACTAGACTACCATATGAAAAATTTGCTCCAATTCTTAAGGAATTAGATAATGCAGGATATTATTCATTAGAGTGTTGGGGAGGCGCAACATTTGACTCATGCTTAAGATATTTAAATGAAGATCCATGGGAAAGATTAAAAAAAATAAAAAGCATAGTAAAAAAAACACCACTTCAAATGTTATTAAGAGGACAAAATATATTAGGGTATAAACATTATCCAGATGATGTAGTAAGAGAATTTGTTAAAATGTCAGTATATCATGGGATGGATATTATAAGAATTTTTGATGCTTTAAACGATTACGATAATATAGAAGTGGCTATGGATGAGACTATAAAACAAGGGGCTCATGCACAAGGTACAATAGTATATACAGTTAGCCCTATACACGATGTTAAAAACTATGCTAATTTAGCAAAAAGGTTGGAAAATATGGGAGCTAATTCAATATGTATAAAAGATATGGCAGGGCTTATAATGCCAGATATAGCATATGACTTAGTAAAAGGTATAAAAGAAGAAGTAAAAATACCAGTATTTTTACATTCACATTGTACAAATGGCATGGGTGAAATGTCTTACTATAGAGCAGCACAGGCAGGTGTTGATGGAATAGATACAGCAATATCAGCATTTTCTAGTGGTACATCTCAACCACCTACTGAAACAATGCATCAAGCATTAACTTCAGCTGGATTTGATACAAATCTAAGTATTGATAAGTTAACTAGCATAAATAACTTTTTCAAACCTATAAGACAGGAAGTTTTAGATTCAGGTTTATTAGATCCAAAGGTGTTAACACCACAACCAGAAGGGTTAAGAAACCAAATACCTGGAGGTATGTTATCTAATATGATAGCTCAGCTTAAAGCACAAAACTCTATTGGAAAATTAGATGCAGTTTTACAAGAAGTACCTAGAGTAAGAGAAGACTTAGGATATCCACCGCTTGTTACACCTATGAGTCAAATGGTTGGAACTCAAGCTACTGTTAATGTACTAACTGGAGAAAGATATAAAATGGTTTTAAAAGAAGTAAAAGCATATTGTAAAGGAGAGTATGGAAAAGCTCCAGGAAAAATAAATCCAGAAGTTATGAAGAAAGCTTTAGGAGATGATGAAACTATAAAAGGAAGATATGCATCTACTTTAGAACCAGCCTTTGAAAAAACAAAAGAACTATTAAAAGGAAAAGTATCTTCTAATGAAGATGTATTATCATATCTTGCATTTCCGCAAATAGCTGAAGAGTTTTTTGAAAAGAGAGCTCAAAAGCCATCAGAAGAAATTCTAAGAAAAGAAACTAATAGTGAAGTAATATAGTAATAAAACTATAGTAAATAAAATGATAAAGAAACACCTTAAAATAGTGATAAATGGCTATTTAAAGGTGTTTTTTTAATAATAGTCAATATAACTATTCCACGTGTGTCAATAGTAGTAATTTGAAGAAAAAAAAAGAATATAAAAGAAATATAAGGATAACCTCTTTGTTTGATTAAATTTCAAGAAAAACCATGAAGTATTTAGCATATAATAAATCTTGTCGCTGAGGCAAGCAAGTAAACAGCCCAAGCGATAAGGATTAAAACTTTAAAAAATACTTTCAAAATTTGAAAATAAATTTTAAAAAAGTATTGACAAAAAAGTTTAAATCTAGTAGAATAGTAAAAGTCGTCATAGGTAAAACCAGTTAATTCATTTGAGAATCTATTTTGTAGAGGCTCACATCGRAAGATGTAAAAAAATTGACTATTATAGTCAGCAAATTGCTTGAAGCAGTTCAAACTTTTAAATTGAGAGTTTGATCCTGGCTCAGGACGAACGCTGGCGGCGTGCCTAACACATGCAAGTCGAGCGATGAAGCTCCTTC
>NZ_BAAABH010000036.1:0-32548 GCF_054767855.1 Clostridium sp. CTA-19
GGAGCAGCTGGTAGCTCGTCGGGCTCATAACCCGAAGGTCACAGGTTCAAGTCCTGTCCCCGCAACCAACATGGCGGAATAGCTCAGCTGGCTAGAGCATTCGGTTCATACCCGAAGTGTCGTAGGTTCAAGTCCTATTTCCGCTACCAAAGACTCACTATATATAGTGAGTCTTTTTCGTTTTGAAGAATAAAATTAATATATAAAAATCTACAATAAAAACCTTCCAGGAAAATATTACCATAAATTTACTTTAAAAAAATTCATTTTACAAAGAGATTACACTTTATACGACACAAAAGTTATCCCCTATAAAAAAGACAAAAATGAAATATAGATAAAAAATAAATTTACAAAAATTGGATAAATCCCTCCATTAACATATTTACTATAAAAATATTAATAAATTATGTATGACATTAGGAATTATATAAAAGTACAATTAGGGAAAAAATGTCAGAAATAAATTACAAGTACCTACCAGTAATTGACATTTAATTCCAGAGACCTTTGCTATAATAAATTTATCGATTGAAACAAGGAATTATTAAATTAAGGGGTAGGTGGTTATAAATGCAATATGGAGCAGATATATTTCCATATAAAAGGATGAAAAAATCAAATAATAATAAAATTAAAGAGCAGGATGGAAGCAAGAGAATTTTTCTTAAAATTTCAGGGATGTTTCTAATCAGCTTGTTAATTAGTAGAACGATGATAATTAATAGTACTGCTCCATTTGGAATTGCATTTTTAATAGTAGTACTAAATAACGATGATTATAGACTTACATTAGCATCAGCCTTTGGAACAATAATGGGATATATAACTATGCAAAGTTATGTTAAAGACATAAGCATGTATTATGTTATTATTCCAAGTGTAGTTTTACTATCTTTATTATTGTCCCATATAGATTTAAGTGAAAAATATAAGAAAATAGTGACGTGGGCAGTTTTAACTATTGGAATGTTCTCCTACAATATTATAATTAATGAATTTGGTTTGGGAATGGCTGGAATTTCAACACTTACGAATTTATGCTGTATATTCCCAATATATTTTATTCTCCAGATAAGTGATATATGCTTTAAAGAATTAAAAACTAAACATCTTTTTAAAGATGAAGAAGTAGTATGTATGGCTATTTTGATATCTATAGTTATTGCAGGTACCTGGGGAGTAAAAATATTTGGTGTATCAGTGACTAATGTACTCGCCTTTACAGCAGTATTAGGTCTAAGCTATATTAGCGGAAGTGCTATAGCAGGAACCGTAGGACTAGCCATGGGGGCTATAATTGGAATGAGTAATCAAAATTTATTAATATATATAACCGTCTTAGGGATGGTAGGGCTTATTAGTGGAATTTTCAAAGAGGGTGGACGAGCCTTTGTGTCCTTATCATTTTTAGTTACATTCTTAATAGTTAAAGTATATTTAATAACATCATCATTTACAGATATTAGTAGCTTTGCTTTAATGGACGGAATATTAGCAATAGGAATATTCGCCCTGATGCCAGGGCGAGTTTATGATACTATAGGTTCTGAAATTAATTCAGAGAAAAAACGAATAAATTTAGACAGAAATTATTTAAATAATATAAAAAATATGTATTTGAATAAGCTTGATAATTTTTCAGATGTATTATCAAATATGTCTAATATCCTATCGGAATTAGTTGACAATGACAAGTTATTAATGACAAGTAAAAGTACTGAGTTAGTAGATAATTTAGCAGCACGTGTCTGCGGCGATTGTAATGCTAATTGTATATGTTGGAATAGAGAACATCATCTAACTTATAATGCTTTTTCTGAACTTATTGAAAATCAGCAGAAAAAATCTAATAGATTTCCTATGGAATTAGAAAGGAAGTGTTTAAAAAAAGGTGCTCTTATAAGAAATTCAGAGGATGTGGTTAATAAATATATAATAAGTGAGATGTGGAGAACTAGATTAAGTGAAGGAAGGGAGCTTTTAGCAAGTCAAATAAATAATATGGCCAAGTCAGTAGATGAATTAGTTCAAGAATTTAATGAAGAGCTTAAAAATGACGGAAAATTAGAAAGGGATATAATTAAGCTTTTAGATAAGAATAAAATATATTATGATGATGTATTTTGTATAAAAGATAAAAATGATAGGAGTGTTATAAGAATAACTGCAACACAATATGGTTCTTTACAAGTATATTCTAATAGAATTTTACCAATCATAGAGGAAGCTGCAGGAACTAATATGGTTGTAAATGAAGATGGTTGTTATATAAATTCTAATACAAATAGTTGTATTGCAGTTTTTGAAGAGGCACCTAATTTAAAAGTAGTTACCTATATGGCTAAGGCGAGTAAAGACGGATATACAGTTCATGGAGATAGCTATAGCTTTGGAAATACTAGTATAGGAAACTATATGATGCTAGTAAGCGATGGTATGGGGTCAGGTCCGCAAGCGGGTAGAGAAAGTGAAGCGGCAGTAGAATTGATTGAGAAGTTCATAAATGCTGGGTTTAGTAAGACTACAGCTATTAATACAGTTAATTCTATAATGACCTTGAAATTTTGTGAAGAAGAGAAATTCTCTACTATAGACTTAAGTACTATAGATTTATATAGTGGAGAAATAGATTTTATGAAAGTTGGTGCAGTAGCTAGTTTTATAAAATCTGATGATGTAGTAGATATAGTGAAATCTAAAAGTCTACCTATTGGAGTTTTAGATGAAGTTGATATAGATACTTATACAAGAAAGGTTAAACACGGTGATTTAGTAGTTATGCTGACAGATGGCGTGTCTGATGTTGAAGAGGCAGGAGGGATTGGTTGGATTTTAGATTATATGGGTAGACATGATGAGGATGTTGAAAATTTAGCAAGTGGAATAATAGAAGAAGCTAAAAGGCTTGGAAAAAATAAAGTGGGAGATGATATGACTGTTTTAGTATCAAAAGTATATAATCAATATAACGCAGGATAATATGTTATTCTCAGTATTAGACTAAGGTGTAAAATGAAGAAGTGTTAATAACATTTCTTCATTTTTTAAGTTAATATACAGTAAATTTATATATCTAACTAAAGCTATATTCAAGGTTCACAACCGTAACAAATTATATAATTGACAATGGACAGTTGACATTTGACAATTAAAAAAATTAAGGATTAAGAATTATGAATTAAGAATTCAGGAGGAAAGTGGCAACCACTTTCTGAAAATGATTTAAAAAATACGTTCAAAATTACTAAGAACGAAGTGACTAGTAATAACCGCAACTGTTAACTATTCACTCTTAACTCTTAACTAATAAAGTCTCATTTGTGATGGAGTTGAAATTTTGGTGAATTGCTTACTTGGATTTTGTTAGCAGAACTAGGTTTAAAAATACGTTTAGTATTACTAGGAACAAAGTGAGTAGTAATAACCACAACTCTTAACTAAATTAAGCTGTTAACTAGCAGTAAATATTAATTTGAAATTTTCTTATTTGATAAATGAATAATTTTAAAACTCAGATTAGAACCATAAAATGTTTACATAAATAAAAAAATAATTAATAAATAGTTTGTATTTAAAAATAATAGTTGTTAAAAAATCATTTAACATTTAATATTAATACGTAGATTACTTTTATAAAAACATAAGATAAATTAAAAAAATATGGTGAATAATGAATAATAATTTCATTATAATATTTGTTCTTTTTCTTTTATTAAATTATAATTTGTGATAATATGGTTAAATGAACATTGTAATAATAGGAAGTGATAATGTTTTGCAAAATATAGTTTTAAGTACAATAAATACTTATAGCATGATAAAAAATAATGATAAAATTTTAGTTGCGTTGTCAGGTGGACCAGACTCTATGGCATTACTACATGTTTTAGACTCCTTAAAAGATAAATTAAATGTAAAAATAGGAGCAGCTCATTTAAATCATCTTTTAAGAGGTGAAGATGCTAAAAATGATGAAAAAATATGTGAAAACTTTTGCAATGAAAGAAATATTGAGTTTCACGCTAGAAGAGTAGATATTGATGAAATGGCGAAATCTAAAGGAATATCTCATGAAATGGCTGGGAGAGAAGCAAGGTATAATTTTTTTCAGGAGTTAATGAATAAATGTGGGTATACTAAAGTAGCGATTGCTCATAATTTAAATGATCAAGCGGAAACTGTACTTATGAGAATGATGCGAGGTTCTGGCATAGAAGGATTGGTTGGAATAAAACCAGTTAGAGATGAAATTTTCATAAGACCACTAATAGAGACTTCAAGAAAAGAAATAGAGAAATACTGTGAAGATAGTAATTTAAAACCAGCTATAGATAAAACAAATTTTGAGAATATTTATGCTAGGAATAAAGTGAGATTAGAGTTAATTCCATATATAGAAGAACATTTTAATAAAGATATAATAAAAACTCTTAATAGAATGTCGAGGGTAATTAACGAAGATAATGATTTTGTTGAAGATTTTTCCAAGAAAATATTCAAAAAATATTGTTATAAAAAACAGGATAGAGTTATAATATATAAAGATGCATTTAGTGAGCATAAATCTATAGTTTCAAGAGTGTTAAGAATGGCTATAATGCAAGTAAAAGGCAATTTATATAACATAGAAAGTGGTCACATTAATGACATAATTAAATTGTATAATCACAATACTGGTAAAACCTTAATGTTACCAGAGGGAATAAGAGTTGACAATGTTTATAAAGATATACATATTTATGTATGTAATATAAAACAAAAAGATAATACCAACTTTAATCTAAAGCTAAATATAGATGAAAAAATATATTGTGATGAATTATCAAAATATATAACTTTAAAATCTATATATAATAAGAAAGATTTTAAAATGGAAAATAATAATATGATAAAATATTTCGATTTAGATAAAATTAAAGGTGATATTTCTATAAGATACAGAAAAAATGGAGATAAATTCTCAATGCTAGGAATGAAGGGGAGTAAAAAGATAAAAGATATTTTTATTGATTTTAAGATTCCTAGAGAAGAACGAGATTTTATTCCATTAATATGTTTCGATAATGAAATATCATGGATAGTTGGGTTTAGAGTAAGTGAGAAATTTAAAATTGATAGAAATACTAAAAATATTTTACGTATATCAATAGAAAGGTAGGTTAATTTATGGAGGCAGATATAAAAGAGGTATTAATATCAGAAGAAGAACTAAAGGCAAAAGTAAAAGAATTAGGGGCTCAGATAACTAAGGATTATAAAGGTAAAGATTTATTAGTATTAGGTATATTAAAAGGATCTGTTATGTTTATGTCTGATCTTTTAAGAGAAATAAAAACACCATGTTATATGGATTTTATGGCTGTATCTAGTTACGGTAATTCATCTGAAAGTTCAGGTATTGTAAAAATTATAAAGGATTTAGACTTTGAAGTTAAAGGAAAACATGTTTTAATAGTTGAAGACATAATTGATTCAGGAGTTACACTTAAGTATTTAATGAAATATTTAGCAGCAAGAAACCCTGAAAGTTTAGAAATAGCAAGTTTATTAAACAAACCAGAAAGAAGAAAAGAAGATGTTCATGCTAAATATTTAGGATACGATGTACCAGACGAATTTTTAGTTGGATATGGTCTTGATTATTCTGAAAGATATAGAAATTTACCTTACATAGGTATATTAAAAGAATCTGTTTACAAAAAGTAGTTAAAATGAATTTAATATGAATTCATATTGAACTCTTTATGATATAATAGTTATTAACTTAAAATTAAAACACTTTTAGAAAGAGAGGGGGGCCTTTAGTGAAGAAGTTTTCGAGTGCAACGGCCTGGTTATTAGTTTTAATTCTAGTAATTGTTTCAGCTTTTACACTTTATGATGGAAAAGGCAATGTTACGCAGTTAAATGCTATTCAATTTGAAACATACTGGAAAGATAGTAAAGTTAAAACAGCTCAAATGGATGAAGATAGGATGACAATAGTCGGTGAACTAAAAGATGGCACCAAATATGTTACCGCTTTACCAGAAAAAGCTTTTCTTGATTTAAAACAAGATTATGAGAATAAAGGATTAGAATCATTATCATTTACACCGCCACAAGAGGTTCCATTTTGGTTTACTATGTTACCAACATTCTTAATAATAATAATGTTAGTAGCATTTTGGGGAATGTTTATGCAACAATCTGGCGGAGGCGGTGGAAACCGTGGTGTCATGAACTTTGGAAAAAGTAAAGCTAAAATGGCAACACCAGATAAAAAGAAAGTTACATTTAAAGATGTAGCAGGTGAAGATGAGGAAAAAGAAGAACTAGCAGAAATAGTAGATTTTCTTAAAAGTCCTAAAAGATATATAGATGTAGGTGCAAGAATACCTAAAGGGGTACTTTTAGTTGGTCCTCCAGGAACAGGTAAAACATTACTTGCAAAAGCTGTAGCTGGAGAAGCTGGAGTTCCATTCTTTAGTATATCAGGATCAGATTTTGTTGAGATGTTTGTAGGTGTAGGTGCTTCAAGAGTAAGAGACTTATTTGAGCAAGCAAAGAAAAACTCACCATGTATAATTTTTATCGATGAGATTGATGCTGTTGGTAGACAAAGAGGAGCCGGTCTTGGTGGTGGTCATGATGAGAGAGAACAAACATTAAACCAATTACTAGTTGAAATGGACGGTTTTGGAGTTAATGAAGGAATTATCATGATAGCAGCAACAAACAGACCAGACATACTAGACCCAGCATTATTAAGACCTGGTAGATTTGACAGACAAATAGTTGTTGGAGTACCAGATGTAAAGGGTAGAGAAGAAGTCTTAAAAGTTCACTCTAGAAATAAGCCATTAGGCGAAGATGTTGATTTAAAGGTATTAGCAAAAAGAACTCCTGGATTTACTGGAGCAGACTTAGAAAACTTAATGAATGAGGCTGCATTATTAACAGTAAGAGGAAATAAAAAAGTTATAACAATGGAAGAGCTTGAAGAAGCTATTACAAGAGTAATTGCAGGTCCAGAGAAGAAATCTAGAGTAATAAGTGAAAAAGATAAGAGATTAACAGCTTATCATGAAGCTGGTCACGCAGTTGTTTCAAAATATCTTCCAAATTCATATGCAGTACATGAAATAAGTATAATTCCAAGAGGAATGGCTGGCGGATACACTCTTCACTTACCAGATGAAGATACAAGTTACACATCACGTTCTAAGTTAAAAGACGAGATGGTTGGTCTTTTAGGAGGAAGAGTTGCAGAGGCTATAATACTTAAAGAAATAAGTACTGGAGCTAAAAATGATATTGATAGAACAAGTTCTATAGCTAAGAAAATGGTTATGGAATATGGTATGAGTGATAAATTAGGTCCTATATCATATGGTAAAGAACAAGGTGAAGTTTTCTTAGGAAGAGATATTGGTCATTCAAGAGATTTCTCAGAAGAAGTTGCATCATTAATAGATCAAGAAATAAGAGATTTAGTTGATGAAGCTTATGTTAGAGCTAAAACAATATTAACTGAGAACGTTGATAAGTTACATGCAGTTGCTATGGCTCTTATGGAAAAAGAAAAGCTTACAGCTGAGGAATTCAACTTAATTATGGATGGCAAAAGTTTAGATGAATTAGAAGAAAAAGCTGAAAGTGAAAATAAATCTTTAGAAGAAGAAAAGTCTATAGATGTAGTAGAAAATACTGTGGAAAATGAAATTTCAGAGGAAAATGAAACTACAATAGATAAGGCTGATATTATAGATAAAGAAGATTAGAAAAAGAAGGGCAAAAGGCCCTTCTTTTTATTTGCGAACTATATATAAAAAAATAGTGAAAAAATACGCCATATATCGTATAATGTTATTAAAGATAGAAATAAGATACGCAAAACAAAATAACTAAATTATATATTTACAATTAATTTACAAATATTTCATTTTCAGTAGAATATAAAATAATAATATATAGGTATACAACTATAGGATTATAGAATAACATTTAAAACTAAGAGATATAAACCGATTAAATATACTAACAATGAAATTTTATTTAGAAACATAATTAAAATTTTTAGTAGGTATAACATTTAATGTTATTTAGTGATACAATTTAATAATAATTAGTTAAACGTATAGTGAAATAAGCTTGAACTTCAATTAAAAAATCAAATCCGAATGTTCATTATATAGTTTATTATCATTATTTTAGAATATAAAGTCATATGAATATAAGATATAGAATATGATTTTATATTTCTGTATTAAATTTTTAGGTGAAAATTTAAAGGGGGTTTTATAATTATGATGACAGATATTGAAATTGCACAAAGCGCTAAAATGCTACCTATTGTTGATGTAGCTAAAAAAGTAGGATTATCAGAGGACGATATAGAGCTTTATGGTAAATATAAAGCAAAGGTATCTTTAGACGTTTTAAAGAAAAATAATAAGGACGGTAAGTTGATATTAGTTACTGCTATTAATCCAACACCAGCAGGAGAAGGAAAGTCAACAGTTACAATAGGATTAGGTCAAGCTTTATGTAAAATGCAAAAGAATGCAGTTATTGCATTAAGAGAGCCTTCTTTAGGACCAGTTTTTGGAGTTAAAGGGGGAGCAGCTGGTGGTGGTTATGCACAGGTTGTTCCAATGGAAGATATAAACTTACACTTTACAGGGGATATGCACGCTATAACAACAGCAAATAACCTTTTAAGTGCAGCTATAGATAACCATATTCATCAAGGAAATTCATTAAAAATAGATTCAAGAAAGATACTTTTCAAAAGAGTATTGGATATGAATGATAGAGCATTAAGAAAAGTTATTGTTGGTCTAGGTGGAACTGCAAATGGATTTACAAGAGAAGATGGATTTACTATAACTGTTGCTTCAGAAATAATGGCAATATTATGTTTATCAAATGATTTGATGGATTTAAAAGAGAGATTTGGAAACATATTAGTAGCTTATAATACAGATGGAGAGCCTGTATATTGTAAAGATTTAAAAGTAAATGGTGCTATGGCTATGCTTATGAAAGATGCTATAAAACCAAACTTAGTTCAAACTTTAGATAATACACCAGCTATAATACATGGTGGACCATTTGCTAATATTGCTCATGGATGCAATAGTATATTAGCTACAAAAATGGCTTTAAAATTAGGTGACTATGCAATAACAGAAGCTGGTTTTGGAGCTGATTTAGGAGCTGAAAAATTCTTTGACATAAAATGTAGATATGGAAGTTTAAATCCAAGTGCTGTAGTTTTAGTAGCTACTATTAGAGCTTTAAAACATCATGGTGGAGTAAAAAAGGAAAATTTAAATATTTCTAATGTAGAAGCCCTATCTAAAGGTATAGAAAACTTAGAAAAACAAATAGAAAATGTTCAAAAATTTGGCGTGCCTGTAGTTGTGGCAATAAACAAATTTATAACTGATAGCAATGAAGAAGTTGAATTTATAAAAGACTTCTGCAATAAAAAAGGCGTAGAAGTATCTTTAACTGAAGTTTGGGAAAAAGGCGCAGATGGTGGATTAGATCTTGCTGAAAAGATAGTGAAAACTATAGAAGAAAGTGAAAGTAATTTTAAAGTATTGTATGATGAAAAGCTTTCTGTAAAAGAAAAGATTGAAACTATTGCCAAAGAAATATATGGAGCTGATGGAGTAGAATTTGTTCCAGCGGTAAAAAAACAAATAGCTCAAATAGAAAAAATAGGTGCAGATAAATTACCTATATGTGTAGCTAAAACACAAAATTCTTTATCAGATAATGGAAGTCTTTTAGGAAGACCAAGAGGATTTAAAATTACAGTTAAAGAAGTTAGATTATCAAATGGTGCAGGATTTATAGTAGCACTTACAGGTAATATAATGACAATGCCAGGATTACCTAAAGTTCCTGCAGCAGAAAAAATAGATATAAGAGAAGATGGAGTAATAGAAGGATTATTTTAATGAATAATTTGAAATATGAATTTTAAGATTTAAGAATCATTCTAAATGAACAAATAAATTATTAAGAAACCCACTATAAATTGAAAAATTTATAATGGGTTTTGTTGTTTTAAAATATATGGAAACAAGCTTTCATTTAAATTTATTCAATAACTTTAAAATATTTTCATACAAAATGTAGTGTTGAATTTCAAGTGATTTGGAGCATATATCACTATGATTGAATTTTATCTCTTTGTCTCGTGACAAATAGTTTTCTATATTTAATTTAGTATTTATTTTCATATGCCTAAAAAAGACAGATTTACAGTTAAGAGTTGCAAATTTTAAGTCTTTTTTTTCAATACACAGAAAAATGAAATAAAACTTGCACATTTGGTGTACAATCTGAATTTTTTGTGATATTATTGTTGTTGGGTAACATGAGTATTTGAAAGTCAGGAGGCAATGAGATGGATAAACTTGATGTATTTGATGAAGTTATGCATAAAGCACACCAAGGTGGTGGCAAAGAAAAAGTTGATATGCAACACAACTTAAAGAAACTAACTGCTAGAGAAAGAATTTTATCTATACTAGATAATGGCTCTTTTATAGAAGTTGGTGGGTTAATTAAAAAGAATGGTTCAGGGGTTATAGCAGGTCATGGAACTATAAATGGCAGGTTAGTATATATTTATGCAGAAGATTATACTGTAGATGGTGCTACATTTAATAGGTTTGCGGCAGAAAAAATCTGCAATATAATGGACAAGGCTGCACAATGTGGTGCACCAATAATTAAAGTTTTTGATTCTATTGGTGGAAATATATCACAAGGAGTTGAACTTTTATCTTCTTATGGAAAGGTTTTAAGAAAAACTTCAAAATTAAATGGGGTTGTTCCACAAATAGCTATAGTAGCTGGACCATGTAATGGTATTATGGCTGCTAATGCAACATTAAGTGATTTTGTTGTGGTAATTGAAGGATTATCAGAACTAAGTGTAAATACAAATGATTCATTAAGAGTAGCAGAAAGCAATTATATAGATAATAAATTATTTAATAGTGAAAAAAGTATTAAAAGTGGAAATGCTAACTTTGTTGCAAAAACAGAGGAAGAAGCATTAAATATCACAAGGAAAATACTTGAATTTATACCATCTAATAGCTTAGAAATGGCACCGTTATCTTGTGAAGATAATAATTTAAATGATAAAAAAGATAATTTGAATAAAGCAGCTATAGATGAAACTTTTAATGGAGAATTAGTTGTAAATACAATTGCAGATGAAGGCTCTACTTTAGAAGTTAACAAAAATTTAGAGTCTGCAATAAAAACTTATTTAATTAAATTGAATGGATTAACAGTTGGGGTTATGGCTAATGGCAATGAAAAGAGCAAATTAGATAGAAAACTTTCAACTAAAGTGTGTAGATTTGTAAGAATATGTGATAGTTTTAACATACCAATATTAAGTATTGTTGATACTTTAGGATTTGAAGCAAATCTAGAAGAAGAGATAAATGGAGTAGCTAGTGACGTAGGTACTATGATATATGCATTATCTGATTCAACCGTTCCAAAAGTGTCATTAGTTATAGGTGAAGCTTATGGCGCTGGTTATTTATCTTTAGCAAGTAAGGATGCTGCTTTTGATGTAGGTTTAGCTTGGCCAACAGCAAAAATAGCTCTAACCAATCCAAAGAATCAAATAAAAAATAAATATATAGAAGAAATAATTAATGCAGAAAATAAAGAAGCTAAAGAAGCTGAATTAATAAAAGAGCATATAAATGAATATGCAGACCCATATTTAGCAGCAGAAGTTGGATTAATAGATAGTATTATTAAACCAAGCGAAACTAAACAAATGGTATTTGCTATGTTAGATATGTTACAAAGCAAAAGAGAGTTAAGCTACCCTAAGAAACATGGAAAAAATCTACTTTAGGGAGGTAAGAATATGACAGGAAGTGTATTAGAGAAATTTATTTTTGCAGTAGGTGTATCGGTAGTTGCTATGCTTATAGTTTTTGCGGTGCTAATTATACTTATGTTTATAATAAAATTTCAAAACAGCATTTTTGAAAAAAGAAATGCTAAAAATATAGAAAAAGAAAAGCCTGAAGATACTGTTATTGTAACGAAAGTTGAAGAAAGTGAAGAAGTTGAACTTCAAGACGACTCAGAGATTGTGGCAGCTATAATTGGGGCTTTATCACTTCAATTAGATGTTCCAACTTCTGGTTTAAACATAAGAAGTATCAAAAGGGTATCAAATTCTAATTGGAATAATAATTCAAGGTAGAACTTGTTAAGGAGGAATTGTTTATTATGAAAAGATATAATGTAACTGTTAATGGAAATGTTTATCAAGTTGAGGTAGAAGAAGTAAAAGGAGAATTTACATCAGCACCACAACCAACTAATACAGTAGTGAAAACTGCACCAAAAGTTAAGGAGACTCCAGTAGTAGAAAACAAATCAGCTGCTCAAGGAGAAAAACTGGAAAGTCCAATGCCAGGAACTATCGTAAAAATAAATGCTGTAGAAGGCGCTAAAGTGAAAAAAGGTGATGTTTTATTTGTTTTAGAAGCAATGAAAATGGAAAATGAGATTATGGCACCAGTAGATGGTACTGTTGCAAAGGTTAGTGTACCAAAAGGAGCAGCTGTAAACACAGGAGATATATTAGCTGTTATTGGATAGTAAAAGGAGGCAAAATAAATGAATATTTTACAAGTGTTACAAGAACTATTAGCTTCCTCTGGATTTGCAGCAATAACTTGGAAAGAGATAGTTATGCTTGCAGTAGCTTGCTTGTTAATATATTTAGCTATAGCTAAAGAGTTTGAGCCATTATTATTATTACCAATAGCATTTGGTATGTTATTAACAAACTTACCATTAGCAGATATAATGGCAGAACCATCAGCTGGAGCGGCTGGAGGACTTCTTTATTATTTATCTAAAGGAGTTAAATGGGAAATATTCCCGCCATTAATTTTCTTGGGCGTAGGAGCTATGACGGACTTTGGTCCATTACTTGCTAATCCATCTAGTGTACTTATGGGAGCAGGAGCTCAATTTGGAGTATTCTTTGCATTTATAGTAGCTATGGTTTTAGGATTTACACCACAAGAGGCGGCATCAATTGGAATAATTGGAGGAGCGGATGGTCCAACGGCTATATTCTTAACTAATAAATTGGCACCGCACTTATTGGGGCCTATAGCTGTTGCTGCTTATTCATATATGGCGTTAGTACCTATGATTCAACCACCTATAATGAAGGCTTTAACAACAGATAAGGAAAGAACTATAAAAATGGGAGGATTAAGACAAGTATCTAAAACAGAAAAAGTTATATTCCCAATAGTTGTTGCTATATTAGTAATATTGTTCTTACCTTCATTAAAGTCACTTGTAGGTATGTTAATGCTTGGAAATTTATTTAAAGAATCAGGAGTTGTTGGAAGGCTTACAGATACAGCTCAAAATGCTTTAATAAACATAATTACTATATTTTTAGGTTTATCTGTTGGAGCTACAGCTAAAGCAGAAGTTTTCTTAACACCAAAGACTATAGGAATAGTAATTTTAGGAGTTGTAGCATTCTCGGTTGCAACTGCATCAGGAGTTTTAATAGGAAAACTAATGTGTAAAATTACAAAGGGAAAAATAAATCCACTTATAGGTTCAGCAGGAGTTTCAGCAGTTCCAATGGCTGCTAGAGTTTCACAAGTAGTTGGACAAGAGTATGATCCAACAAACTTCTTATTAATGTATGCAATGGGACCTAATGTTGCAGGAGTAATCGGTAGTGCTGTTGCAGCAGGAGTATTGCTATCGATATTTGGATAGTGATTAAAATATAATATAATGTAGTAATAAATTTTAAATAGAGTGCCTTAAAATGATTTTTATCATAAAATGGCACTCTTTATTAATTTTTTGTATAGAAGTATAAGGTTCTAAAATAAATTTTAAACTTATGAATTTATCAAATAAGAAAATTTAAGATTAATATAATACTAATATTTGACAGCTTATTTTAGTTAAGAGTTAAGAATTAAGAGTGAATAGTTATGGTTATTACTACTCACTTCGTTCCTAGTAATTCTCAACGTATTTTTTTATAAATTTGCAAAGCAAATTATAGTATTAGGTTAAAAGAAACTGGATTCCAGTTTCATCCTAAACTATTAACTCTTACCTGTTAACTATTAACTAGCTATAGTTGTACTTATTTTTTAACTGATAACAAAAAATTGATGTATGAAATTAAGTTTGAGATTGTATTCTTATATATAATAAGTATACTCCTTTTTATTATTGAGAATAATATTAAAAAGGAGTGGTTATATGCTATTTCAAAATAAAGAAGATATTATTGACGTTATAGATAAAGAAAAAAACCTTGTAAAAAAGTATAAAAGATATTTAGATAGTTCAACTAATCCGCAATCTATAAGTGTTTTAAATGAATTAATAGATAAGCATAGTACTCACTTAGAGACGCTAAATAAGTTTTTAAATGGATAAAAACTTAGGAATAGAAAAACTAAGAAAAACATTCATTTAGCTATTAGAGAGAGCTGAGGTAAAGAATTTAGGCTACTTGACAAAATATATTAACTTGTTAAAATTAAATTATTATTTTATAATGTTTTTATTAGTAGATTCTATAAAGCAGCTGGCAAGGCTGCTTTTAATTGTATAGAGGTGAATTTTATGGTTTTTGTATTGGATGTTGGAAACACTAATATAGTATTGGGCATATATAAAGATAAGAAACTTATGGTTGATTGGAGATTATCTACCGATCATAAAAGAAGTTCTGATGAGTATGGAATACAGGTTAGGCAATTATTTGAGCAAAATAATATTAAAGCTTCGGATATTGAAGGAATAATAATTTCTTCTGTTGTACCTAATATAATGTATTCATTAGAACATATGATTAGAAAATATTTTAATCAAAACCCTATAGTTGTAGGACCAGGGGTTAAAACAGGAATAAACATAAAATATGATAATCCTAAGGAAGTTGGAGCAGATAGAATTGTTAATGCGGTGGCAGCCTTTGAAACTTATAAAAAATCTATGATAATAATAGACTTTGGAACGGCTACTACATTTTGCGCTATAACTAAAAATGGAGATTATTTAGGTGGAACTATTTGTCCAGGTATAAAAATTTCATCTGATGCTTTATTTGAAAGAGCAGCAAAGCTTCCAAGGGTTGAGCTTGTAAAACCAGATACAGTAATTTGTAAAAATACAGTAGCAAGTATGCAAGCTGGAATTGTATGTGGTTATGTAGGGCAAGTGGACTATATAGTTGATAAAATGAAAAAAGAGATGATGGCTAAAGGAGAGGAAGATCCAATTGTAATAGCAACTGGAGGACTTGCTACATTAATAGCACAAGATTCTCAAACAATAGATAAAGTTGAACCATTTTTAACATTAGATGGGTTAAGAATGATATATGAAAAGAATAAAGAATAGGTGATGCAATGAAAATATCAAACCTTGAATTTGAAAACAATGTATTTTTAGCCCCAATGGCAGGAGTTACTGACATTGCATATAGAGGTATATGTAAAGAGATGGGGTGTGGGTTAGTTTATACTGAAATGGTTAGTGCAAAAGGTTTATTTTATGGTAGTAGGAATACAGATGTTCTTATGAGGACGTCAGAGGAAGAAAGACCAGTTGCTATTCAGATTTTCGGTAGTGATCCTAAAATAATGGCTCATGCTTGTGAAGTATTTAATGAGAGAGAAGATATTTCTATAGTTGATGTGAATATGGGATGTCCTGTACCTAAAATAGTCAAAAACGGAGAAGGTTCTGCGTTGATGAAAGATCCTAAGCTTGCATCTGAGATTATTAGAGAGATGAAAAAGGCAAGTAATAAGCCAGTAACAGTAAAGTTTAGAAAAGGGTTTGATGAGGATAATATAAATGCAGTAGAATTTGCAAAGTATGTAGAAGATGCAGGTGTTGACGCTATTGCTATTCATGGAAGAACTAGAGCTCAAATGTATAACGGAAATGCAGATTGGGATATAATAGGAAAAGTAAAAGAAGCAGTTAGCATTCCGGTTATAGGAAATGGAGATGTATTTTCTTATGAAGATGCATTAAAAATGAAAGAAATAACTAATTGTGATGGTATAATGGTAGCTAGAGGAGCTATGGGAAATCCTTGGATATTTAGAGAAATACAAAATGCTTTTAGTAAAAATGAGGTGTTAAAACCTACAGATTTAGAAAAAGTTGAAATGTGCATAAGGCATCTAGATTTAGCTGTGAAATATTTTGAAGAAATAAAGGCGATAAGAGAGATGCGAAAACATATAGCTTGGTACATAAAAGGGTTAAGGTATTGTACAGACATAAAAGATAAAGTGAATTGTATGACTAAATATGAAGAACTTAGAGAGCTATTAATTGAATATAAAAATGTCTTTGTGGATAGGATATAAAAAATATGCCAAAACCCTATATTAATTAGTAATATCCTTTTATTGACACAATTATATTACTGATTTATAATAACTTAAAGTATTAAACCGTGTAAGGCATCTTCAAAAAAATAAATAAGTCAGAATGATCGTCTATTTTGTGTTATACTGCGTCAACAGAACCCTTAGATAGTGCTACTATCTGTGGAACCTGTTTCCTTGTCTAACTCAAAATATACTTCCCATCTTTGACTTATTATTTAGTTTCAGATGCCTAAAACAAATTATTTTGATATGTTTATCAATAGGATTAACTATATTATATTATATATCGTTAAAGGGGAGAAGAAAATGAGCGATACTAAAAAGTATGTAATGACATATGAAGGTGTAAAAAAATTAGAAGAAGAATTAGAATTCTTAAAAACTGTTAAGAGAAAAGAAATAACTGAAAAGATAAAAGTTGCTTTAGGATACGGAGATTTAAGTGAAAACTCAGAATATGATGAAGCAAAAAATGAACAGGCTTTTGTAGAAGGAAGAATAATACAACTTGAGAATATGCTAAGAAATGCATCAGTTGTAGATGAAAGCGAACTAGACAATGATATAGTTAGTGTAGGATCTATAGTAAGAGTTAAAGACTTTCAGTTTGATGAAGAAGTTGATTTTGCAATTGTAGGATCAGCAGAAGCAGATCCTATGGAAAATAAGATATCTAATGAATCACCAGTTGGAAGTGCCCTTATAGGTAAAGGTGTTGGTGATGTAGTAGAAGCAATAATTCCAGATGGAATTAGCAAGTATGAGATAATTGAAATCAGAAGATCTTAGGAGGTTATTAACATGGAAGAAAATAACACAAGAGAATTAGAAATAGAAGATATACAAGCTAAAGAAGAAGAGTTTAATGAGCAGGTTACAATAAGAAGACAAAAATTAGCTGAACTTCAAGAGCAGGGTAAAGATCCTTTTGATGTATATAAGGTTAATAGAACTCATAATTCACAAGAAGTTAAAGAACAATTTGAAGAATTAGGAGATAATCTTGTAACTATAGCTGGAAGACTTATGTCAAAAAGAATCCAAGGTAAAGCAGGATTCTGTGATGTTCATGATAGAGATGGTAAAATACAAATTTATGTTAGATTAGATGCAGTTGGAGAAGAGTCTTTTAAAGATGCTAAAACTTTTGATATTGGAGATTTTGTAACTGTAACAGGTACAGCTTTTGTTACTAGAACAGGAGAAACTTCAATACGTGCAAAAGAAATAAAATTAATATCAAAATCTTTAAAACCATTACCAGAAAAATGGCATGGACTTAAAAATCCAGATTTAAAATATAGACAAAGAGAAGTAGACCTTGTTATGAATAAGGATGTTAGAGATACATTCATGAAGAGAATCAACATAATAAAAGCTATAAGAGAATTCTTAGATAATAGAGGATACTTAGAGGTTGAAACTCCAATACTATCACCAATTGCAGGGGGAGCCGCTGCTAGACCTTTTGTAACTCATCATAACACATTAGATATAGACATGTACCTAAGAATAGCTACAGAATTATATTTAAAAAGATGTATAGTTGGTGGATTTGAAAAGGTTTATGATATGGGTAAAAACTTCAGAAATGAAGGTATGAGTGTAAGACATAACCCAGAGTTCACAATGATAGAGTTATATGAAGCTTATGCTGATTATAATGATATGATGGAAATGACGGAGCAACTTGTTGCATATGCATGTGAAAAAGTACATGGAACAACTAAAGTTACTTACCAAGGAACAGAAATAGACTTCACACCACCTTGGAGAAGAATAACAATGGTTGATGCTGTAAAAGAATATGCAGGTATAGACTTTAATGAAATAAAAACAGATGAAGAAGCTCAAAAAATTGCTAAAGAGAAACATTTAGAATTCCCTAAAGCAATAGATAAAGTAACAAAGGGCGAAGTATTAAATATGTTATTTGAAGAATATGGAGAAGAACATTTAATACAACCAACATTCCTTTGTGACTATCCTGTTGAAATATCACCATTAACTAAGAAAAAACGTGGTAACGAAGAGTTTACAGAAAGATTTGAAGGATTTGTTTATGGTAGAGAAGTATGTAATGCATACTCAGAGCTTAATGATCCAATAGTTCAAAGAGATAGATTTGCACAACAAGCAAATGAAAGAGAACTTGGTGATGATGAGGCTTATGTTATAGATGAAGAATTCATGAATGCATTAGAAATAGGTATGCCTCCAACAGGTGGATTAGGAATTGGTATAGATAGAATAGTAATGTTCTTAACTGATTCAACATCTATAAGAGACGTAATATTATTCCCTACAATGAAACCATTACAATAGGAAAAATTTCATTTAAATATAAAGAATAAAGCTTAAAATTTTGTGGCTTTATTCTTTTATTTTTTTAAATAAAAAATGAAAAAACCACTTGAAAAAAAATAAAGTTTTATGTATAATAAAAGTGTAAATTAATTAAATATTCCGCGATAGCTCAACGGTGGAGCACTCGGCTGTTAACCGATAGGTTGAAGGTTCGAATCCTTTTCGCGGAGCCATTTGAATTTTCAAGTAATACAACTGTATTACTTTTTTTTGAATAAAAAATATAAAAAAGGATATACATATATTTATAAGTATTATTTTAATAATATAGAACCAAAGACTGTTTTAGTCCATATTATGATATTAATATAAAAACTAAAAGGTATTGTCTTGACAATGAAAGTTATTTTGATAAAATAGGTATATATAATTTAATAGAATGTATGATGAGAAAGAAGAGTAACAATAAAGAATTAAAAGAGAGATGGTGTTTGGTGCAAACCATTATGAATTTATTGTGAAGGGAGCTTTTGAGTATAGTTGGAAGAGTTGAGCTATTGCTAATAAGGGTGGAACCGCGGAATTAAATTTCGTCCCTTAACTAGTAATGGTTTTTTTATTTTTAAAAACAAAAAAGGAGGAAGTATTATGACAGAAATAACTATGGATAAGATTATTAGCTTATGTAAAAATAGAGGTTTTATATTTGCTGGGTCAGAGATTTACGGAGGACTAGCAAATTCTTGGGATTATGGTCCTATAGGTGTAGAATTTAAAAACAATGTAAAAAAAGCATGGTGGAAAAAGTTTGTTCAAGAAAGTCCATATAACGTAGGATTAGATTGTTCAATACTTATGAATCCACAAGTTTGGGTTGCTACAGGACATGTAGGTGGCTTTTCAGACCCATTAATGGATTGTAAAGAATGTAAAGCTAGATTTAGAGCAGATAAATTAGTTGAAGATCACATGGCTGCGCAAGGAGCTGAATTTGCAGTAGCAGATGGATGGACTAACGAAGAATATAAAAATTACATTGAGGAAAATGAAATAGTATGTCCTAAATGTGGAAAAAGAAATTTCACTGATATAAGAAAATTCAACTTAATGTTTAAAACATTCCAAGGTATAACAGAAGACAATAAATCAGAAATATACTTAAGACCTGAAACAGCTCAAGGTATATTTGTAAACTTTAAAAATGCTCAAAGAGCATCAAGAAAAAAAGTACCATTTGGAGTAGCTCAAGTTGGTAAATCTTTTAGAAATGAAATAACTCCAGGAAACTTTACTTTTAGAACTAGAGAATTTGAACAAATGGAACTTGAATTCTTCTGTAAACCAGGAACTGATTTAGAATGGTTTGAATACTGGAAAGAGTACTGTAAAAAATTCTTATTTGATTTAGGAATGAGAGAAGAAAGTTTAAGATTTAGAGATCATAGCAAAGAAGAATTATCTTTCTATAGTAATGCAACATGTGATATAGAATTCTTGTTCCCGTTTGGATGGGGCGAACTATGGGGAATAGCTGATAGAACAGATTACGATTTAAAAAGACATATGGAACATTCAGGTGAGGATATGAAGTATTTAGATCCTACAACTAATGAAAAATATGTACCATATGTAATAGAGCCATCATTAGGTGCAGATAGAGTAGCTTTAGCGTTTTTAATAAATGCATATGAAGAAGAAGAATTAGAAGGCGGAGATGTAAGAAATGTATTACACTTACACCCTGCATTAGCACCATTTAAAGCTGCAGTATTACCATTAAGCAAGAAATTAAGTGAAAAGTCATTAGAAGTATACTCTATGCTTGCTAAAAAATTCAATATTGAATATGATGAAGCAGGAAGTATAGGAAAAAGATATAGAAGACAAGATGAGATTGGAACTCCACTTTGTATAACTGTTGACTTTGATACAATGGAAGATAATACTGTTACAATTAGAGATAGGGATACAATGGAACAAATAAGATTATCAATAGATGATTTAGTTAAATATATAGAAGAAAAAATAGAGTTTTAATAAATAAAACAAAAATCCCAACAAAAACTTGTTGGGATTTTAATTAGGTATTTTTGAAAATAGCAGATTACTATTTTTATATATTTTATATCACGGTAAAAATAAAGCATTTTACTTTGAATAATATATAAAAAGTATAATTTGAATAATTAAACTGTTATTTAAAAAATGCCTTATGTAAAATATACAAAAAAAAATAACCGGATTAAAATCCGGTAAAAAATAGGGTTTAATCATGGGGATATGTTATGTGTTATGTTAAAATTTTGGGGAATCATCTTAACATATTCCTTACGGCACAAACAAAGTATATCATTTAGAGTGGTTGAATTCAATAAGCTGAAAATAAGTTTATATATTAAATAAATTCGCGCAATTTCGACATGTAAATAAGGTTAATTATATAATTATTTTTCAATAAAGAATAAAAATGGTATAATGCATATTGAAGTTTAAGAAAACTAAGATATGTTAAAAATGAATATATAAAGTTTTATTTATATATTTTAATTATTAAAAGAAATATAATATAATTTAAAGTATAGAGTTTATAAATAAATTAGTAATATTTTTAACTATATAATCTTGGAGGATTAAGATAATATGAAGAGAGATTTTGAAGAATTCAAAAAATATATACAAAATAAGAATGTAGCAGTAGTAGGAATAGGTGTAAGTAATATACCACTTATAGAATATTTAGTATCATTAGATGCTAAGGTAACTGCTTTTGACAAAAAAAATAAAGAAGACCTTAAAGAGGTTGTTGAAAAATACGGGAAAATTGGTGTTAAGTTTGAACTAGGTGAAGGTTATCTAGAAAAGCTTACAGGATTTGAAGTGATATTTAAAACTCCGTCTATGAGAATAGATTGCAAGGAGTTAGTAAGAGCAAAAGAAGAAGGAACTTATATAACTTCAGAAATGGAAGAATTCGTTAAGTATTGCCCAGCAAAAGTATATGGCATAACAGGTAGTGATGGAAAAACAACAACTACAACATTAGTTTATAATATATTAAAAGAAAGTGGATACAATGCTTGGGTTGGGGGAAATATAGGAACTCCATTATTTTCCAATATAGAAAAAATGAAGGAAACAGATAGAGTTGTTTTAGAGTTATCTAGCTTTCAATTAATGACAATGGACACATCAACAGATATAGCTGTTGTTACAAATCTTTCTCCAAATCATTTAGACATGCATAAAGGTATGGATGAATATGTGGATAGTAAGAAAAATATATTTAAGTATCAAAATAAAGAAAATTTACTAGTTTTAAATTTAGATAACGATATAACTAAAGGTATGATTGATGAAGCTAAAGGCAAAGTTTACACATTTAGTAGAAAAGAAAAGATAAGTGAAGGTGCTTATTTTGAAGATGGAAAGCTTTATGTAAAAGGTCAACTTGTTTGCAGAAAAGATGAAATTAAGTTAAAAGGAATGCATAATGTAGAAAACCTTTTAGCAGCATTTTCAGCTACTTGTGATGAAGTAGGTATAGAAGCTATGAAAAATGTAGCCATAAATTTTGGTGGAGTAGAGCATAGAAGTGAATTAGTAAGAAAGTTAGATGGTGTAGAATATTATAATGATTCTATAGCTTCAAGTCCAACAAGAACACTTGCTAGCTTAAAGGCTTTCGAAAAACCTGTAATAGTAATAGCTGGTGGATATGATAAAAACCTAGCTTTTGATATACTAGCATTTGATGGATATGCATATATAAAAGAACTTATATTATTAGGTGCAACTAAGGATAAAATCAAACATGAATTTAATAGATTAAAAGAGGAAAAAGGAATAGAAGTTTCTATACATGAAGTAAGTACTTTAGAAGAAGCAGTTGAGCTTGCTAAAAAGTTAGCTAAAAATGGAGATATAGTAACATTATCACCAGCATGTGCAAGCTTTGATATGTTCCCTAACTTTGCAGTAAGAGGATTAAAGTATAAAGAAATTGTTATGAATCTATAAATTTTGAATATTGTACAATCAAAGAAATAATATACTAAATGTGCTTTAAATATTTAGTATATTATTTCTTTTTATATGTCTAAGGAGCTACTACAAAACTAACTAAAGGTTAGAGGAGTGATAGCTTTTTTTATATGTAATTTATTTAATATATGATTAGTGGTGAGAAAAAATATATTAGACAAGTGAATAAGTTAAAATTTAAATTTTAATCTCCATAGACATAAAGTTAAGCCTAAAAGTTACAAAATTATAGTGTTAAAAAGTAATAATGAAAAAATTTAAAACGATAGTCTGTGAAAATTTCAAAGAAACTCTAAATATATTTTTATCCGATTTTTATGACTACCCGGAGAAGCGACGTCCTTGTCTGATGCACCGGCTAATCCGTCCTTGGATTAGGTCAAAAAAATCAAATAAAAATCTATGAGAGTTTCTAAATCAAATTTCAATGAATAACTTATTTAAATTTTTTATTATTACATAGTGTATTAAAATCAAATTTAGAATAATGAATGTTGAAGTGTATCATAAATAACAGAGGTTTCTATTTAGAAAATATTAAAGGACTTACTGTAACAGTAAGTCCTTGTTGAAATTCTATAAGAATATTATAAATCAACTAAATTTTAAATTATGAAGATTTTACTTAGAGATAATTTTACGTTTCTTTAAGAATATAAAGTTGCATATTAATGAAATGATAAACATTAATATGAATACATATCCAATTGGTATTAGTGCGAATGGCTCAACCAATGTTCCATCTGATAAAATTTTTACACCTATAACATTATACATAATAAAACAAAGTATAGCTGCTAATGCCGAAGCTATCATTGAACCTTTTGTAAATGCAATTCTTTTATCCATTTTCCACTTTGTTGAAATACTTTTCATTACTTTTACCTTCCCTTCTGGAATATTTGGCTTTTCTAAATTTATTTCAAGTTTTTTTAATTCATCTAAGCATTGAGTACATTCAGCTAAGTGCTCTTCTATTAACGATGAACTTTCATTACTACAAACTTTATCATAATACAATGGTAGTAAATCTCTAATAACTTCACATGATACTTTCATATTAACTTCTCCTTTATCTTTATTCTTGCACGATGATAAGTAACTCTTGCCCAACTTTCTGTTTTACCAAATAGTTCAGCTATTTTACCAAACGATAAATCTCCAAAAAAACGCAATGTAAATACTTCTTTAAATGGTTCTTCTAAGTTATGGAGTAATTTATGAATTTCAAATGCACTTTCATCGTCAAATAATGTTTGTTCAAAATCAACATCAGAAACATCGACTATATCTTCAACTCTTACAAAGTTATTTTGTATTTTCTTTAGATATGAAAAATATGAGTTTTTAGCAATTTGGCAGAGCCAAACTCTCATTTTACAATTTCCTTTGAAGCTATCAATATTTTTTAAAGCCTTAAAAAATGTTTCTTGTGTTATATCCTCTGCAATGCTTTCGTTCTTAGAAAGACTTAATACATATTTATATACATCTTTAAAATATGCAGAGTATACTTCCTCAAATTCGGTCACATTTTCACCGCCTTTCATATATAAGACTATAAAAATTGCATTTCGTTACAACATTTCATAAAAAATATTTAATTATTTAAAAATTAATTAATAGAGTAAAAAATATATAAAATTTATTTCGCATTAAATTCAATCATATTAAATACTACATTCTAAGCTATAGTGGATTAATTCATAAATAAACTTATGAATTTTAAATAAGAATCTCTATCTTATAGGAGGATAAAACTTGAAAAAAGACCTAGCTATCCTACTATGGAATTCCTATAGTATATTTTAGTCACTATATCATAATTATGTATATTAGAGATAGGGGGATTAATTGGGAGGATTTTAGCGTGAAGTTTCTATTATAAAGTATAAAAAAATGTTACTTTGACTTTATCTACATATTTTAAATTCTATATTTAAATAAAAAATCATATTTATAATAATGAATATTGAACCGTACCATAAATAACGAAAGTTTTTACTAAAATTTAATTATAAAATAATGACTAGGCAATGTTGCCTTTATAATATATCTATAACCACCTATAGGCGGTTATATTTTTTTGCATTTTAAGAAGAATACATAAATAGTACGGGTGTCAAGGGAATATTTGACAAAATATATCATTAAATGATATATTATATTAAATGATATATCATTTAATGATATATAGTGGGAAGGAGAATTTCATGGCAAGAAGAGATTCTATTGATGTTGGAGAGCTAACAGATTCTGCTTTTTATATTTTATCTAGTGTTATTGAGGAAAAGCACGGATATCTAATTATGAAAACTATTGAGAAGCTTACTAATAACGAGGTTACTATTGGTCCTGCATCACTTTATACAACACTGAAAAAACTTTTAGCAGCAGGTTTAGTGGAGTTGAGTTCTGACACAGGTGAAAATAAAAAAGTGTATAAAATAACAAGTAAAGGGCGAGAGATGCTAATAAAAGAGATTGAGCGTAAAAAGCAGATGGTTAAATTTGCTGAAAATTTTTTGGATTAAAATGGGGGTATTCATGAAAAATAAATATGTAATGATTAATGGATTGGCATTTAGTGAAGAAAGCGATATGGAAAAACTAAAAAAATATGCAATGGAAGGTTGGATATTAGAAGATATTGTAGGAGGTTTTTTCTATAAATTAAAAAAAGATAAGCCTCAAGACATAATATATAGCTTAGATTATCAGAATGAGGCAAATGAAGAATATTTTACAATATTTAAAGAAGCAGGATGGAAATCGGTTATTTCTATAGGGAACCAAATGCACATTTTTTCAGCACAAGCTAAGACTAAACCTATTTATAGTGATAGTAAAACAGAAATAGATAAATATATAAGAGTAAGGAATTCATCAAAAAAAGGGATGCTTTATTCATTAGTAATAGCTATAGCACTAATATGTTTATCAGTTGTTTCTTTAATTCACATAAAATCTGTATTTTTAATTATCATTGGATTATTAATAATTGATATTATTGTATTTGTTTTTAACTTTATGCCTTATTTAGCATATAATGATAAAATTAAACAAATAAAAAAGTATGGTAAGTGCAAAAGTGAAGCAATAAATAGCAAAAGCTTGTGGAAAATAGAAGGATTTTTAGGAGTTCTATTTTTGACTTTAGGGCTATTAGATTTAATTAGTAAAAAATATTGTGGAATATTATTAATAATTTCAGGTGTTATTAATATTAATTTAAGTTTAGATCATTATAAGAAATATAAAAAATCGTTATAAATTATAGGGAGACAAGCTGACTTTTAAATTTATTCAATAATTTTAAAAGTCAGCTTGAAACCTTATATAAGCAAATTAAATATAATTCATTAATTAATTCACAAAAAAAGTAATACGAAAACTGTATTTATTTAATACGGTTTTTGTATTACTTATTTTTAAAGTAGAAAATTATCAGTAATCTCTGCAATTTTATCAATATTATTTAGATAAATAAAATGACTGCCCTCAAGTATTTCATATTTTGCATGTTCACCAACTCGTTTTAGATGTTGAATTTGATATTCTTGAGGGGTAATTTTCAATTGTTTGTTAGGTTTTTCATAAGTTTGTTTAGAAATTACTTTAAAATAGGGTACAGATTTAGGAAATGGTAAATTCATAGTTTCATTTATAAATTCACCAGAATTTAATATTTGTTCTAAAAGAGTATTATTTATTGAAAAACCTGCAAATAGAGCAATGTCATTTAGTTCTTTTTTTGTATATCCAATCTTAAAAAGTGATTTTTTATTTCCAGTTAGATGTGCAATTATTGAAGTAATACCTATAACTTGCTGAACTTTTGCAATTGGAAGTATATATCTTAAAAAAGATGGCATTTTATCATAATATGCAGTAGATGTTCCATCAAGAGATATAATAGCCTCAATTTCTTCATGATATTTTGATGCATAGTATTCACTATAAACACTTGATATAGAATGAGGCATTAAAATATATGGAGCTTTAAACCCTGCTTTACTAAGTGCAGTCCTTGTTTCTTCAACATAATTTTTACTAGTACGAGGTTTTGAGGTTTCACTACTAAAACCTACACCAAAATATTCAACACAAACAACTGTATAATTTTCGCTTAATTTACGCATAAGTGGACCGAAATCAGCAGATGGAAGGGGGATACCCATACCTGGAAGTAATACAATTGTTTTTTTACCATTTCCCATTGAATAGATATGCATTTTCCCATCATTCACACCAATAAGTTGTCCATAAGGTTTTATTTGATTTAGCTTACTTTTAAAATAGATAGAATGTAGAATTGAACCAATTAGCATAAATACTGCAATTAGTACAATTATTATATATAATATCTTCATAGTAATTTTCCTCTTTTCATTTTAAATCCGCTTACAATAGCTTACATATTTTAATTTTCACAGTTAGGAGAGGAGATAATTGAAATATCTCTTGCTTTTCTTACTTTAGATGAGTCAAAGTTGTATTTTAAAATAAGCTCACGTAATTCTTCTAAAAATTTATCGAATTCAATATCACTCATCATTAATATTGTGTTATTTAAAAATACTTTATCTTTTCCGGGGTTACTGTTCTTATTGTTGAAATAATTATGAAACTTTGAGTAAGTGTTCATTAGAAATCCAAAAGCATTTTCGTCAGCATTTTCTATAGTATTATGTTTTGCAATTTCTGTAATATTTAAAGTAAGAGTTCTTTCTATACTTCCTCTAATTTTTTTTTCTGATACAACAGATAAAATATTATTATCAATTAAAGTATTTATATGACGATACATTGTTGTACGTGGTACATCTTTAATTTTTTCACAAAGTTCAGAAGCAGTACTACTTTTACTAGTAGCCATTGTTTGAATAATTCGCATACGAATAGGGTTTAACATTATTTTATTTATATCATTCATAATAGGCCTCCTTTTGTTACTACTTATAATATTAATACCAAAAATGGAACTAATCAAGATTAAAAACAAATAATAGATTTGTATAACTAATTTAATATGCATTTTAATAATTTAAACATACTATTCATAAATGATATTATAGTGATAAATAATGTGATGTTTATTTAAGATAAGTAGTAAGGGTATATATTAGGACATTTTTCAGTTGCAATTAGGAAAAAGCTTGTAAAATGGCCATGTAAAATTATTTTGACATAGAAAAAAACGCCATGTAAAAGAATTTTGATAGACCAATACATTTAATCATGACAAGATGTTAGTGAAAGGAGCAGTTTTATGGAGGTTGGAAGTAAATTAAAAAAAGCGCGAATAGATTCTGGGTTAACTCAAGAAAAAGTTGCAGAGGAAATACAGGTTTCTAGACAAACAATATCAAACTGGGAGAATGAAAAATCTTATCCAGATATTATAAGTGTAATTAAGTTAAGTGACCTCTATAGTATCAGTCTGGACGAATTATTGAAAGGAGATTCGAACATGATGAAACATTTAGAGGAAAGCACAGATGTTGTGAGTAGTAACAAAAAGCTGCTCATGGCTATTGGATTAAATGGAGTATTGTTAATTTTATTTATGTTTTTAAATAGTGTGATAGCAAAAAATAATTATATGATTATAGGTAGTGCGTCAATCTGTATATTGAGTACAACGGCATTATTCTATCAGATAATTAAGAAGTTTTAGGGGGATTTATATGAGTTGGTATTTAATTGTATTAATGTTTATTGAAATATTAGGAGCATCAACCCTTGCCTATCAGGTTTTTAAAATGACAGAACTTGATGCTATAAGCAGAGGATTAAAACATCCAAAGTTTTGGGGGATTTTTTCATTGAGTGGAAATGGAGGCGGTGGATTATTACTATATTTGATTGGTAGAAGAAAATATCCATCTTTCATGAGTAAAGCAGATAGATTGATAATGGAATCAAGAAAAAAGAAGGCAGGAGTTTCTTTGAGTTTTTTGGCAGTATCAACAATAATTTTATTTGCAATTTGTCTTTTAACCTTTTAAAAGGAGTAAAAATTTATATATTCAATAAATAGGAGAAAACCAAATCTGTGAGGAGGAGGTTTTTTATTTATAAATTTTTGTTTGAGATTGTTTCCCTATATAGGGTTCCAAGTTGACTTTTAAAATTACCCATTTCAAAACTTGGATACCTAAAATAGTGAGACATGCTCCGAATTACTTAGAATTGAACACTGTATCTTGTATGAAAATATTTTAAAGTTATTGAATAAATTCAAATGAGAGCTTGTTTCACTATAGTCATGAGATAAATATTAAAAATGTTAATAGGAATAAATTACTAATATATATTTACTTGCATAAACAAGTAAAGTGATTTATAATAAATTAAAACTTGTTTATGCAAGTAATTTAACAAAAGATAAGGAGAGATTATTATGAAAACATTAGTAATTTTAGCACACCCTAATATTGATAAGTCAAAGGTTAATAAAATGTGGGGACAAGCATTAGGGAAAGAGGATGATATAACTGTACATGAAATTTATAAGCTTTATAAAGATGGTAAAATAGATGTTAGTTCAGAGCAAAAGTTAATAGAAGAGCATGATAGAATAGTATTTCAATTTCCATTTTATTGGTACAGTATACCTTCATTTTTAAAACAATGGCAAGATGAAGTTTTTGCTTTTGGTTTTTCTCATGGACCTAATGGGAATAAATTAAAAGGAAAAGAATTTATGTTAGCAATTTCAGCTGGAGGTTCTAAAGAAGGATATCAAGCTGGAGGATATCAAAACTTTTCAATAAGTGAGTTAACAAAACCATTACAAAATATGGCTATTTTTACTGGAATGAAATATTTGCCACCATATGTTTTATATAGTACACATAAATTAACTGATGAAGAAATCAAAGTCAGTGCAGAAAAACTTTCTGATATGCTAAAAGTATAATATAAAATAGTAAAAGCCTTAGTCTTAACATGACTAAGGCTTTTATAATATATTAAAAAATATATCATTTAATATTATTTAGTTAGATTTATTAAGGATTTATTCCTTAGAACTATTGTTATCTAGGTTTTTTCGTATGGTTTCTAAAAATTTTATTCCAGCTTCAAATTCTTTTTGTGACATACCAGTGATTGTTTCATTTAAACATTGATTAGATATATCTAAAACGGTATTTTTAATGGCTTCACCTTTTTCTGTGAGTTTTATCCTTCGTATTCTTTTGTCTGTTATACAACTTTGACGAATTATAAACCCATTTTTTATAAGAGTATTTATAAGTCTAGATGTACTTGCTTCATCTCTATTAGTTAGTTTAGCTAGATTGTATTGGCATAAGTCTTTGTTATCCCATAGTATTGTTAAAAGAGTATATTGCTCAAAAGTAATATTAATACCTTTTGCTTTTAGTTTTCGTGTAAAGTTATTAGACATCATTTTATCTGTTGAACTAAGTAAAAAATTTAGTTCTTTTTCAATTTTATGAACCATTTTATCACCTTTGTATTTTATTAGATTTTAACTATTATAATATTTATAAAAGATATTATTGTCAATAATCATAGTTTATTGATTTGATAAAAATATATTCCTTATCAATATCAACAAATATATAGTATTTTAAAAAGTCCTAGAATTTCAGAGTTAAAAATTCATTTTATATTTCTTATAAAAAAGTTTTGACTCTAACGTCACGTGATAGTGTACTATAAAAATAGAGATTGGAAATATTATAAAAATTTTCGGCTAGCAGAATGTTACATAATATTGAAAGCTCTAAATTTAAACTTTGAGGTGTAATAATGAGAACAGTAAAACAAGTTTCAGATTTGACAGGAATAAGTGTGCGCACACTACATTATTATGATGAAATTGGATTGCTAAAACCAAGTAAGGTTACAGAAGTAGGCTACAGATTTTATGATGATGAAGCCCTTAAAGATTTGCAACAGATTTTATTTTTTAAAGAACTTGATATGCCCTTAAAGGAAATTAAAGAGATAATGTTAAATCCATACTTTGATAAAATGCAAGCATTAAAAAATCAGAAAAAGTTGCTTGTTTTAAAAAGAAAAAGATTGAATGGGTTAATTGACCTTATAGAAAAAACATTAAAAGGAGAAAGTACAATGAATTTCAAGGAATTTGATATGAGTGAATATTATAATGTATTAGAAGAGTTTAAACAAGAACATGCAGATAAGATAATTAAAATGTATGGTAGTATAGATAAATATAATGAAAATATTGAAAAGTTTAAAGCTAAGGAAGATGAAATTGCTAAAATGGCCATAAAGCAATATGGAAGTATTGAGAAATATGCTAAAGCTTTAAAGAAAAATCTTAATAGTGGTATGATAAATTTATCAGAGCAATATGATGAGTTTAAAAAAGATTGTTTGGAAGGGAATCATCCTAAATTAAAAGAACTATATAAAAAACTTGTGTCTGACTTAAGTAAAGATCCTTCTTCAAAAGAGATTCAACAAATTGCTGAGGAAATAACAAATACAGCTAAAAAAGATTATGAAATTTTCAAAATGGAGAATAGTGATGTTTATTGGTATTATATGGTACGATTATTTAGTAATCCTATTTGGATAAAAGAGGTTGATAAGAAATATGGTGACGGTGCATCTAAATTTATGGGAGAAGCCTTAAATAGATGTTTGGGAGATAAGCGACCTAAATTAGAAGGATTATATGAAAAGCTTACATCTGATTTAAGTAAAGACCCTTCTTTAAAAGAAATTCAACAAATTGTTGAAGAAATTGTAAATGAGACTCAAAGACAGAATGAGGCTTTAAAAATAGATGTTGGAGAAAATTATTTGGGTTATAAAGCAGAGATGTATTTGTCAGATTCTATTTTTAAAGAAGTAATTGATAAAAAATATGGAAGTGGGTCATCTAAATTTATTGGGGAAGCACTAAAGTTTTATTCTGAAAATAGTAAGCAATAAACTAAATTAGAAGTTAAAAATCGTGTAGTTCAAAAAAGTGAATTACACGATTTTTTAATAAATATATTAGAATATTTCTGTGCTATATAAACATGTAATATTTTTTGTGCATATATTGCATATATAATGTTAATTAAAAGCAAATGAATTAATTAAAGATTATAAGTTTATTTGAAATGTATTTAAACAAATATATATTTGATAGAATTTATAACTGAGGCAATAGTAATGTGGAGTGAAAAAAGGAGTATTTATGAAAAACAAATATATAATCATTAATGGACTTGCCTTAAATGAAAAACATGATATGGAAAAATTAAAATGAGATAAACTACAAGAAATAATATAAAGTTTAGATCATATATGAACTAGCTTATTTGGGATAAAGTATATTTAATAAAAGTAAACTTAACCGGGTATATCTATAGAAGGAAAATAGAGATTTAATAAGAAATAAAGTGGAAAATGAATTTAATTTTAATCTATTAAGTAAAAATAATATTTCAAATTATGTTAATAAGTGTTATTATAAGTAAGTCGTCAGCGACAAGGACTTAAAAAAAAGTTCAAAAAAGTTGTTGACAAATGACAAACAAATTGCTAGAATGAAAAAGCAGTCGTTGATAAGCGACAAAAAACAATTTGGTCTTTGAAAATTAAACAGATAAATATAGGTAAAACCAGTTAATTCATTTGAGAATCTATTTTGTAGAGACTCACATCGGAAGATGTAAAAAAATTGACTATTATAGTCAGCAAATTGCTTGAAGCAGTTCAAACTTTTAAATTGA
>NZ_BAAABH010000037.1:0-30611 GCF_054767855.1 Clostridium sp. CTA-19
TAACTACCTAAAAGAACAAGGGTTTATAACGTTAACCGAGAGTTATTTAAGATTTAGGTAATTCTATTGAACCGCCGTGTACCGAACGGTACGCACGGTGGTGTGAGAGGACGGAAAATAAAATAATTATTTTCCTCCTACTCGATTATTAGAAAAAAGGATGATGGATGTTGTTATGAGATATGGATTTAATGAATTTACACTTGAAAAATGGAAAGTAACATTTGATATACAAAAATATTTTGAAGAAAGAATAGGAAAGTCCATTTATAGTGTTTTACCTAATGTAAAAGAAACTACTTTTGGATTTTAAAATTTGAATTTTACGGTGTTTTTAAGTATTAAAGTTAAGGAGTGGATTTTATGAAGGCTATTGAAATATATAATCATTTAGAGAAAGATTTTATATTTAAAGGTTTAAAAGACGATTGGGCAAAATATATGGACGAGGTTAAAGACTATATTTCAACAAGTTTTAAAGAAAGAAGCATGGGATTAGTGTGTGATTTTGCAGATGAAATCAATAAAGTTTATACTGCAGTATTTCCAACTAAAGAAGTTATGCAGAAAATTATTGATGATGGAGAAACGGATGCTATGTTGTTTTTACACCATCCATCTATTTGGGATATTAAAAGGGTAAAACCATTTTATCAGATGAATAAAGAATTATTAGAAAAGTTTAGGGAAAATAGAATATCTATATATAATTTACATGTACCCTTAGATAATTTCAGTGAATATTCAACAAGTAAGACTTTAGCAGATGTTTTAGATATAGAAGTTGAAAAACCATTTAAAGTTTATTGTGGAGCTTTAAGTGGTGTAATTGGCAAAACTAAGTGTAAAAGTATGGAAGAATTGCATGCTAAGTTTTTAAAAGCACTAGGACATAATACAAGTCTTTATATGTATGGAGATAACAATATAAAAGATGGCAAGGTAGCTATTGTAGCAGGTGGTGGTAATAATAAAGATACTGTTTATGAAATGATTGAAAATGATGTTAAAGTTCTTATCACAGGTATTTCAGTAAAGAACGAAAAACACTCGGAAGTTCACAGGCTTGAGCAAGAAAATGGTATTAATGTTTTAGGTGGAACTCATTATTCTACTGAAAAATTTGCATGTGAAAAGATGTGTATTTATTTTGAAAAGTTTAATTTAGTTTCTTCTTTTATTGAAGGAGAACCAGTATATGAAGATATGTAAAATTGATATATAGTTTAAAAATTAAGAATGCATTATTTATATAAATTATGAGGAGATGGAATAGATGCCTAATATAATAGTAATGTATCAATCAAAATATGGTGCTACTAAAAGATATGCACAGTGGTTAAGTGAGGAATTAGCATGTGATTTAATAGAAACTAAAAAGGCTAACATAGATAAGATTAAAGAATACGATACAATAATTTTAGGTGGTGGCATTTACGGAATGGGGATATCTGGAATAGCTTTTCTAAAAAAGAATTATGAAAAGCTAAGGAATAAAAAAATTATTGTATTTGCAGTTGGAGCATCTCCATATAACGATGATTCTGTGAAACTTTTGAAGAAACAAAATTTTAAAGATGATATGGAGAATATTCAAATAGTTTATTGTAGAGGTGCTTGGAATGAAGAAAGAATGTCTTTTAAGGACAAGCTTTTATGCAATATGTTAAAGAAAGTTGTTTTAAAAAAGGATTCTAAAGATTATGAACCATGGGAAGAGGCATTAATGCAAGCAATTGGCTCTGAGCATGATTGGACTGAAAAAGAAAATCTTAAACCCATTCTTGATTTTATAGAAAGAAAAAATAATGCATATTAGAAATTGAGTATTGCAGTATTAAAGTTAAAACTGATTTTCATTTTATAGTAATACTTAAGACATTTATGATAATTTTATCAATATAAATAATTTTGGAGGAAGTTGTTATGAAAATATTAGTTACAGATAGATTAATATTAAGGAAATGGAAAGAAAGTGACAGTACAGACTTATATGAATATGCCCAAAGTGAACTTGTAGGCCCTAATGCTGGTTGGCCACCACATAAAAATGAGGAAGAGAGCAAAAAGATAATAAAAATGTTCATGGAAGATAATGAAACATATGCTATAGTTTTAAAATCAGAAAATAAAGTTATTGGTGGGATAGGACTTCATAATACAAAACCTGATGATAAATCTATTCATTTAAAACAAAGGGAAATAGGGTATGTTCTTAATCCTAAATATTGGGGAAAAGGAATTGTTCCAGAGGCCGTAAATTCCTTAATTGATTATGGTTTTAACGAATTGAAACTAGGTATAATTTGGTGCGGACATTTTAGTTTTAACTATAATTCTAAAAGAGTTAATGAAAAATGTGGATTTACATATAGATTTCAAAAAGATGAGAAGTTAAAATTATTAGATAATAAAGAAGTCACTACATTATATTATAGTATTTTAAAGTCTGAATACTTTAATTAATTTCCATTTAAATTATATGAATAAATTGATAATTAAAAAATTCAAGGAGAATAAGAACAATGAATATACGTTTAGCAAACCTTAATGATAAAGAAAAAATAGCAATTTTAATAGCCCAATTTAGAGTTGATTTAAAGGAACTTAAAGGTATAAAATCAAAATTTAATATAGAGCAATCCAAAGAGGAATTTGAAGAATATATAGAAGCAAATTATCCTATATTTGTTGCTGAAGAAAATAATAAAGAATTATTAGGGTATTTAGTTTGTAGAATTGATAATGGAACAGTTTGGGCTGAATCTTTATTTGTTTCTCATGATGTAAGAAGAAATGGGATAGCATCAAAACTATATAAAAAAGCAGAGGATATTGCAAAAGAATTAGGTGAAAGTACACTTTATAATTGGATTCATCCTAATAATGATAAGGTTATAAAATTTTTATCTAAAAAAGGATACAATGTTTTAAATCTTATTGAAATAAGAAAGCCATGGGACAATGAGATATTAACTAAAACAATAACTGTTGGAAACTATGAGTATAATTATTAAATATTGTTATAAGACAAGCTATAATTTTATTATTATAGAATAAATTTATTTATTCGATTGCTAAAATTTTAAGGGGGATAATAAACATGGTAAAAGATAAATCTGTTAAAGATATGTGGGAAAAATATTTAATATCTATTGGTGAAAATATTATAAATACTAATAAAAAATATACGGCATGGTATTTTTGTGCTGATGAGGAAAGTGCCAATAACTTAGCGGATTTAACTAGAGAAGGAATTAAAAGAGGGACAACTTCTCTATATGATTTATATAAGCTGGAAAATGAGGAACTTCCTGAAGTGGGAGAGTATGCTATTATAACAGATTGGGATGGAGTTGCTAAATGTTTAATAAGAAATAAAAAGGTTACAATTCTTCCTTTTAAAGATGTAGGTAAAGAATTTGCTGCAATAGAAGGGGAAGGTGATAAATCTTTAAACTATTGGAGAAAAGTGCATATAGATTTTTTTACAAGAGAATTAAAAAATTTAGAAATGGAATTTACAGAAGACAGGATGGTTGTATTTGAAGAGTTTGAAGTTGTATATAAATAATTTGAGAGAAAAAACAAGTTTAATTAAGTGACAGAAAGAATATTAAAAAATGGGGGATTTAATATGGATGAACAGAATCAGGTTAGGGAAATTGAAGTTGTTAAATATAATTCTAGTTGGAAAAAGGAATTTATGAAAGAGTCAAAATTAATAGAGGATATTATGAAGGAAGAAATAATAAAAATTCATCATATTGGAAGTACTTCAATTCCTGGTATTTTTGCAAAGCCAGTAATAGATGTTTTACTTGAAGTAAAAGATATTAACAATATAGATAAGTATAATAATGAGTTGAGTAAGTTAGGGTACGTATCAAAAGGGGAATATGGAATAAGTGAACGTAGATTTTTCTTAAAAGGTGTATATCATAGAACACATCATATACATGTTTTTGAGACAGGCAATTTAGAAATAGAAAAACATTTGAATTTTAGAGATTATATGATAGCTCATGCAGAAGAAGCAAAAATGTATGGAAAATTAAAAAAAGAGTTAGCGATTAAATTTAAGCATGATATTGATAGTTATTGTAATGGGAAAAATCAATTTATAAAAGATATAGATAGAAAAGCATATGAATGGTCAAAGTTAAAAAAGTAATTAAAAGATTAATTTACAACTAAAAAATGATTATCAAAGTAAAAAATAGTAGTTTAAGTATCTTAGTGATTCAAGATTAATCTCATGATATAATTTTTTATGATTAAACTATTATATCTTAAGGAGATTAAAATGAAAAAGTTGAAATTATTTAATTTTATTCCAATAATAATGACAGCACCTGCTATTGTTATTGGGGCAATAGCAATGTATTATAATAGAATTTCAAATTTTGTTATAATACAAAATCTTATAGGATTGGTTATAATGGGGCTAATTTCATATTATATATTGTCAGGGAACATTAATATATGTAGAAATAAAAATATTAAAGATATTTTTAGGTTAATTCCATTAATACTTTTACTTTTAACTTTTATAGGAGAAGGTATGATGGGAGTTCATAGGTGGATATCTATAGGGCCAATAAGATTAAATATATCTATGATAGTGATGCCTATAATAATATTATCATTATGGAAATTGTTAAAAAATAATAGTTGGTGGAAAGTAGCAATTATAACAATTTTTATATCTATAGTACTTTTTATTCAACCTGATGCTTCACAGTTGTCTGGTTTTGCTATTCCTATGATTTTTATGCTATATAAGAATGGTGATAAAAGAATTTTTTCTACAATAATTTCAGTGGGCCTTTTTATATTAGTTATTTTATCATGGATACACTTAGATAGTCTTTCGCCAGTATCATATGTTGAAGAAATTTTAAATTTAGTAGCTAATATGGGACAAGTGTGGTTTTTATTAGGAATTGTGTCATTAGTAATATTACCAACCCCTTTTATATTATTTCCACCTAAAAAGTTAAAATTACCATCAATATGTATTGGTATATACTTTATTATCATTATAATTTCTACATTTTTTGGTAATTTTCCAGTTCCTTTAATGGGATATGGAATTTCACCTATAATAGGATACATTATATCAATAATATGGTATACAAAGTTAAAATTTAATTAATAATTTATAATACTATAATTTTATTTAATTAGAATTGAAATATTATACATAATAACATGGAGGTACGTTTTGAAATTTAAAATATTCTTTTTAATTGGTTTTCTTATGTTTATTCTTGGAATATACTTTTCAAGTAAGTCCAATTTTATGATTATAATAGGAATATTAGGTGGGGGCATAATGGGATGCATGTCAGCACTTATAGGACATTCTTTAGCAAAAGATATTAAAAATAAAAAAGGCAGCTTATAAACATATAATTTATTTGTAACATCGTATTATTTAGAAATGAATATGCGGTGTTTTTTTATTTACAGTAAAATTAAAATACAAAGTATATTTACAAAATATGTTATAATTAATTGAGTATATTTTATTATGTACATGCTAGTAAGAGATAGTTTATAAAAACTAAATTTTAAATAAAATAGTCTAAAAAATTTAATTTGGTGCAAATGGAGAGGGAAAATGAGAGATAATAACAACTTAATATTAAATGAGATTTTAAAACTTTTTCAACTAAATATATTTAAGGTTAATATTAATGAGATTGGTAATTCCACTAATCTAATATATGATTTACAAAATGAAAATAATTCATATATTTTAAGAATTTCAAAGCGACCTATTTATAATTTATCACAGTATGAGGCTGAAATGAATTACATAAATTATCTATTCTATATGGGAGCAAATGTATCAAAAGTTATTCCATCTATAAATAATAAACTTGTAGAAATCATATATGATAATGATGAATGTCATTTTATTTCAGTATTTGAGAAATCTAAAGGTCATCTTCCACGAGTAGACAGTATCAATGAATGGAATGAGACTTTATTTTATCAATGGGGAAAAACAATGGGTAAAATTCATCGTTTAACCAAGGATTATAGGATAAAAGAAGGAGAAAGTACAAGAAAACAATGGAATGAAGATCTTAATTTTAAAGGTGAATATGCAATATCTAAAAAACATGGTGCTATTTATAATATATGGGCAGAAATAATAAAAGAAATAAATACGTTTTCTAAAGATAGAAATTCGTATGGGTTGATACATAATGATTTTCACCAATATAACTTTTTTATTTATAATGGGAATATAAGTGTTTTTGATTTTGATGATTGCGTATATCATTGGTATGTTTGTGATATTGCAATTGCTATGTATCACTCTTTGCAAACAGTTCCTAAAAGTAGTATGAAAGAGCGAATAAAATTTGGAGTTAATTTTATTGAGAATTTCTTGAAAGGATATTTAAAAGAAAATAAAATTGAAGAAAAGTGGATACATAGAATACCATTATTTTTGGAATATAGAAGAATTTGTTCATATAATTTTGTGTTGAAACTATGGAAAAAAAATGAGCTTAATGACTGGCAGAAAGAATATATAAAAAATATGAGATATAATATTGAGAACCGAGTGCCATATGTTGATATTAATTTTAAAAAATTAAGCTACTAATAAGTTATATTTTGTGTCATGATTTTTATATTCAAATCCAAAGCAGAAATGAATATGATTTTTAATGATTAATTAGGATTATATTTACAAAAATGTTATAATCAATTAGTGATTATAACATTTTTGTTATCTAAGCAAATATAAGTAAATGCATAACAAATAAATTAAGCAAATGAAGATTAATTGTAGATGGAGTGGTAATAATTATGGTAAATAAAGATAGAAAGATACAAGAAAGCTTGAAGATTGATTGTAAAAATTGTTTTGGATTTTGTTGTACTGCATTATATTTTTCTAAATCAGATGGGTTTCCTAATAATAAGGAAGCAGGTAAGCCATGTACAAACTTAGCAGAAGATTTTAAATGTAAAGTTCATGAAAATCTTAGGGAAAAAGGTTTAAAAGGATGTACTACATATGATTGCCTTGGAGCAGGACCAAAGGTTGCTAAAGTGACTTATAAAGGTGAAAGTTGGAAAACTAATCCTGAGTTTTCTAAGCAAATGTTTGATGTGTTTTTAGTTATGAGACAAATTCATGAAATGCTATGGTATCTATCAGAAGCTTTAAGGATGGAAGAGGATTTAAATATTAAGTATAAAATAAATAACATGGTTACTGAAATAGTTAAAATATCTAATTTAGATGCAGTTTCATTAATAAAATTAGATTTAGTTGTATATAGAAGTAAAGTAAATACACTACTTTTAGAAACAAGTAAGTTTGTAAGAAATAAATATAAAAAAGGTAAAGGATCTAATATAAATCATAGGAAATTAATAGCAGGGAGATTAAATTTAATTGGACAAGACTTAAAAAAGAAAAACTTAGTAGGAGAAGATTTAAGTGGCTCACTTTTAATTGCAGCGGACCTTAAAAAAGCAGATTTAAGCGGGGTAGATTTTTTAGGAGCTGATTTAAGAGATACTGACTTAAGTGGGGCAGATTTATCAAAAAGTATTTATCTTACACAACTTCAATTAAATTCAGCTAAAGGTGATACAAATACGCAAGTACCAATATCATTAAGTCGTCCAGAACATTGGTGTGACTAAATATTTGTAAAGTACAAGAATACATGTAAAATATAAGTATGATAAATATATAATATAGCATTATTAATAAATTTAAATTGTAAACAAATAAGACATAAGCAGAAATATATTTTTAAGGATAAAATAATATACTATGAATAAAAAATTAAAAGTATTTAAGGAGTAATTTTATGAAAAAATGCATTGTAATAATGGAATAGTCAAAAAAGAAATATAATACGAAGGAGCGAGTTAAATATGACTATTCCAAATTCAAACAAAGTATATCCAAGAAGTAATGATTATCAGACTGTATATCTCAAAAGTGTAATTACAAGAGATAATATAAAAGTTGGAGATTATACAATATATAATGATTTCTATAATGACCCAAGAGATTTCGAAAAAAATAATGTATTATATCAATATCCTATAAACAAGGATAAATTAATAATTGGTAAGTTTTGTTCCATTGCATGTAAAGCAAAGTTTCTTATGACCAGTGGAAACCATATAATGAAATCACTATCTACTTATACATTTCCTATATTCGGAGAAGAATGGGATAAATCATTAAAACCCACGGATGCTTGGGATAATAAAGGGGATATTATAATTGGAAATGATGTATGGATAGGATATGATGCTATAATTATGTCAGGGATTAAAATTGGTGATGGTGCGATTATTGGAACTAGAGCAGTAGTTACTAAAGATGTTGCACCTTATACTATTGTTGGAGGTATACCAGCAAAAGTTATAAGAAAAAGATTTAGTGATAATATAATTTTGGAATTGTTGAAAATTAAGTGGTGGGATTGGACATATGAAAAAATTCAAGCAAATATTAAATCCATTCAATCAGGAAATATTAATAAATTAGTTTAGTATTCTGTTACAAATTTATTATTATTTAACCTTTCAACTTAAAAAATAAATAATTTATTTTAACACCGTATAATTCAGAAATGAATATGTGGTGTTTTTTTGTTATATTTCAAATAAAACGAGAAAAAGTTTAAAGATTGAACCATGATAGTGGAATATTTATAACAAATAATTTCGCCACAAATGTCAGATTACCTTAATGTTACAAAAAAGTAATATTGTTAAGGGAAAAGTAATATTAATAATAGGAAAATAAATGAAAAAAGAATTAACATATTATTAAAGGGTATATTCAATATAATTAAGAGAAATTTGGAGGCAGAAATATGTATAAAATGTTACAAGTGAAAAATAAGACAATAGCAATAGCAATAGTTATTATTTTATTGTTATTAAGCATTATAGGGATAATAACAAAATTAAATAAGGATAAGGATTATATTGATAAATTGATTAATCAGTACAATCCACAAGGTGCAACTGCTGTGATTATAGAAAACGGTGTTATTACCAATGTAAGAAATTATGGATATGCAAATATTGAAAGAAAAGTTGTGGTTACAGATGAAATTCAGTTTAAAATTGCATCTATTTCAAAGACAATAACCGCATACGCTATAATGAAATTAGTTGATGAGGGTAAATTGGATTTAGATGTTCCCATAAATACATATTTAACTAAATGGCATCTTCCTGAAACTGAATTTGATGAAAGTAAAGTAACTCTGAGGACACTTATGTCTCATACAAGTGGCGTAACTGGAAGTGATGAATGCGGTTATAAAAAGCCATTACCCACAATTGAGCAGGCTTTAAAAAATAGAGATGTTAAATTGAAAAGAGAGCCAGGTGAAACATTTGAATATTCAGAGTTTGTAGGATTTGGTATCTGTCAGCTTATTATTGAAGAAGTCACAAATTCTAGTTTTGAAGAATATATGGAAAGAAATATATTCAAACCATTAGATATGAAAAATACAAGCTATAAAAATGAGAATTCAAATGGAAAGTTTGCAACTCCTTATGCAGGAATAGGTAAGCCAATTGAGATAACACCTATTGTTATGAACGGAGGAGGCGGTGTTTCAACTACAGCAGTAGATTTATCAAAATTTGTAGTTGAACTAATGAATTACTATAATAATGGAAACAAAGAAATGTTTAAGCCACAGAAAAATACACAAAGTATAGGAGGATTATATGCTTTAGGAATCATTCCAAGAAAACTTAAAAATGGCAAAACTGTTTATGAACATAATGGAACATTCACAGGATGGAACGCACAAATAGCTTTTGAACCTGTTAGCAGAAATGGAATGGTTATACTTACAAATTCAGATAAATCCTATTATTTGACATACGGTTTAATGGAAAAATGGGGTGAAAGAGTTATTGGAGAAAAGGTTATTGATACTCAAATGAAGCAAATTGTCAAAGTGGTTTTCAACACAATAGTAATATTGGCTATGATTCTATTATCCTTAGTTGCAGTATTAGTTATTAAAATTAAAAAAGGAACTATTATTTTATCTGAAAAGCGTAAAACAAGATATATTAAATCAGGTATTATAGTGTTTTCATTAGCAATTTTATATTATGGCTTTATGTATACTGATTTACCATGTAAATTATTGTTTAATGTGGATGATTATTATTTGTTTACCTTCTTTCCATTAAATTTTAAATGGGTAAATATTATATTGATACTTACTGGTGCTTTTATTATTTTTAGAAGTAGATATAGTAAAAATAAATATTTGTTTTTTGAAAACTGAACAATGCAGTATTTACAAGATATGTTACAATTGATTCGTTATAGTAAAATATTGTAAGATAAAAATGGGGGGAAGTTATGGATGAACTTAAATATTTAACAGAGTATTATAATAATTATGAAGAAGAAGGTCGTCTTACATCAAAGCATGGGCAGGTGGAATTTCTTACTACAATGAAATATGTAAACAAGTTTCTGAAAAAAGGAATGCGTGTTTTAGAAGTAGGTGCAGGGACCGGCAGATGTTCACTTACAATTGCAGAAAAGGGATTTCAAGTTAATGCAATTGAACTTATACAACATAATATTGATGTTTTCAAGAGTAAGATTACTGAAAATTGCAATATAGATGTTAGACAAGGCAATGCTATAGACTTGTCATGCTATGAGGATGAAACTTTTGATATTACGTTGGTTCTTGGTCCTTTATACCATTTGTTTAATAATGATAAAAAGCACGCCATCAGTGAAGCTATCAGAGTTACTAAAAAAGGTGGGGTTGTATTTGTTGCGTATTGTATGAACGATGCAACAATTGCAAACTGGGGTTTCAAGCAAGGTAATATTCTTGAGGGCATTCAAAATGGTATTGTTGATGTAGATACATTTAAATGTTTGTCAAATCCATCATTACTGTTTGAAATGTATAGGAAAGAGGAAATTGATGAATTAATGGCAAGATATAATGTTGAACGCCTTCATTTTGTTGCAACTGACTTATTAACAAATCATATGAGAGATACAATTGATGAAATGGAGGAAAAAATGTTTAAAACTTATTTAAAATATCATTTTTCTATATGTGAACGTACTGATTTGATTGGAATAACACATCATAGTTTAGATATTTTTAGAAAAAAGTAATCTATATTTAATAAACAATTTTCTTGCTTAACATCAAACAATAAAAAACGAATAATTATTTTAAACACCGTATTGTTCTTAATTTAATTCTACGGTGATTTTTTATTATATTTCAATAAAGAGAACTAGGTTTTAAAAAAATTAAATAATATAATGTTTACAAAATATGTTATAATTTATTGATGATAATAGGAAAATTTTAAATGACAATTATTTGTATGAGAGATACAGATAAATAGAAATTTAAATAACAGATTATATAAAAAATCCGCAGAAAATATCAAGTATATCATCTTATCTTATCTTATCTTATAATTTTTTTGAAAGATGAGGTGTTTTTAATGAAAAGAACAAAGACATACTTAAAGAATTTTGTAGGAACAAGTTATGAAGTTGGGACACAGATTGGTAATTGGATTTTATCGCAACCCGATTTATTGAAAAGGGTGATTTTACCACCTAAGGCATATCCTCAAAGCAAGTTAACAGAAATATTCAATTTGCTTAACAAATATTGCAGTGGTGTAAACGAGGAAATCAAAGGGTTTGTAGATACAGTTGGAATTTCAAAAGAACAAGCAATCTTTTATGCAATGACATATTTGGAACGTGGGTGCAGTTTGATGGCAGCAGTTTCAAACAAGATTGAAACTGGACACACTTTAATGGCGCGTAACTATGATTTTAATGATGAAATGGAAGAAATGTGCTTCGTATATACAGCTATTAAAGGAAAATATCGTTACATTGGTTCTACACTCAATTTATTCGGACGATGTGATGGAATGAATGAATATGGGCTGGCAGCTTGTAAAGCCAGCAATGGATTGCCAGTGGGTAACTTTGAGGGAGGACAGAAAGCAGGCGTAACTGGTTTTTCTTTTTGGGTTGTTATCCGAAGTATTTTGGAAAACTGCAAAAATGTTGATGAAGCTATTGTATGGGCAATGAATGCACCTATTGGATATAATATAAATTTAATGCTTTCTGATAGTAATAATAAAATTGCGCTATTGCAATGTATAGATGGTCATAAAGCATATCGTATTTTAGATAATGCCTCTAAGGAGAGTTTTCTAATTTCTACAAACCATGCAATTTTGCCAGAAATAAAGCCATATGAAAAGATGTTGATTGAAAACTCTGTGATTCGTTATAAAACAATAGAAAAGATGTTTTCTGAAAAAGAAAAAATATCAGTGCAAGATTTAAAAGTGATACTATCGACATCTTATCCGCAGGGATTGTGTTGTCATTATTACCCTGAATTTTTTGGAACTTTACGTTCTATGTTGTTTAATACAACCGAAAAAAAAATAGAAATGACATTCGGTTCACCACAAGTCAATAATTAGAAAATTTTCACTGTGGAAAAATTACAAGAGCAAGAAATTATAGTAAATCTTCCATGTGAAAAAGTGGGAACAGATTTTTACAATATTACCTATTAAAAAAGGAGAATACTGTATTGAAAGATAAACAAATCATTGGTAGAGCAATTATATTTATTGAAACAAATTTGTATGAGCCTTTGACTGTAGAATCAGTTGCTAATGCAGTTTCCTATTCTTATTATCACTTTCACCGTTATTTTCAAGCTGTGATGGGAGAAACAATTGGTAGTTATATCAAAAGTCGGAGATTGACTCAAGCGGCATATGACCTTATATATAGTGACATAAAAATTTTACACATCGCAGTTTCATTGTATTTTGAGTCTGGTGAAAGTTTTACAAGAGCCTTTAGGAAGAGATATGGTATTACACCAACAGAATACAGAAAAAATGGGATTGATGTGTTGATTGGAAGTCATCAGCCGATGCAAATTGACAAACTGACTGAATGCAATTATGTAAATTTCTCACCAGAAATCGTAATATTTCAACCTAAATTTGTTGTTGGGTTTAGATTTGACATGAGTATTGAGAATAATAACATTATTGAAATGTGGAAAAAGTTGAACACTCAATTGGCAAAGCAAAAGTATATTTCAATGAATAATAATAGGTATAGTATTTATGAAACAGGTGGTACATGCTTGTCAAATACATTTAATAAAAATAGTGAAGCTACTGTATTTATAGGGATTGAAACATCATGTGACTCTAATATCCCAGAAGGTATGAAGTTAAAAGAAATTAGTGGTGGAAAGTATGCTAAATTCATACATAAAGGTACAGTAAAAAATTTGCTTTCTACATATTATTATATTTGGGGTGTTTGGTTGCCTAAGAGTAGTTTTCAACTTGATGACAGAGATGATTTGGAATGTTACACAGAACAATTTTTAGGAACTGAAAATGAAGAATCACAGATTGAAATTTATTTTCCTATACAATAGTAAAAATATAATAAGAATTCGTTAAATTCCAATTTAAAAATGAGCTTAAAAAGTAGATATAAGAGAATATATTAAAATATCGCATATTCGTTTTCGAATACTGCGGTATTTTTATTTTACAATTTGATTTAAATACTACATAACTATTGAAATTAGAAATGTAAACAATGGTCTTTGAAAATCCAATAATGTGGTGTTGAAAAAGTAACTATGTAAAACTGTGCAAATAGAATATAAGTACAATAAGTTAAGTTAAAATGAGTAAGAAAATACGTAGCAAATCAATTGTAAATTTTAGTTTATTATGAAATATATATTTGTATTCAATTGCCTTTTCAAATATAATTATATAAAAATATAGATAATTTTATTAGGAGGATTAAAATGGGAAAAATAGGAGAAGTTAAATATATTATTAATAATAGAACAATTAACATAAGAAATGGAGAAGTAAAAGATGCTGAAAAATTGATTAATCTTATTAAAAAAGTTGGTAAAGAAACTGATTTTCTACTAAAGAACCCTGATGAATTTAATCCGACAATTGAAGAAGAGAAAAATTTTATTCAGAATCAGGCAGATTCAGAAGTAGATTTATTGGTTGTGGCAGAAACAGACGGAAAAGTAATTGGAATATGTGGATTGAATGGAAATGTCAACAAAAGGATTAGGCATTCTGCTGAATTTGGACTAGCAATTGAGCAAGAATTTTGTGGAATGGGTATAGGTAAAAAATTAATGAAAGCAGGAATTGAATGGGCAAAAGAAAATGGTATATCTAGAATTACACTTAAAGTTGATACAAACAATTATAGAGCAATAAGTTTATATTTAAAGTTGGGTTTTGAAATAGAAGGCACATTAAGAAATGACAAGATGTTATCTGATGGTAGCTATATAGATGGTTATACAATGGCATTATTATTATAATCAAGCATCCTATATATATCGTAACATTAGTTAATTTACAACATTCTTATCTTGTGACATAAATGAAAAAAGAATGATTTACTCAAACACCGCATTATTCAATTTTGAATTCAGTGGTGTTTTTTCGTCGCATTTCAAAAAAATTACTAATTAAATAGTTTTTTAAGTTTGAATGATATGGTGTTTACAAAATATGTTATAATTTATTGATGATAATAGGAAATTTTTAAATGAGTATTATTTGTATAAGAGATACAGATAAATAGAAATTTGCAGTTAGTATACTTTATATACAATTAACTGAGAAAGGAGGAGTTTATTATGATAAACAAGAAAAATAAAGAACTTTTATGGAGGGTTTTACCTCTATAAATTATGGAGGAAATATGTTTAAAGATAAATTTAATATTAGTAATATTCCTGCAATTTTGTGGGGAAAAAACAGTGAGAAACTTTTTATTGCAGTACATGGAAATATGTCAAATAAGGAAGATGTTGTGATTCAAATTTTAGCTGAAGAAGCACTTAAAAAAGGCTATCAAGTATTGAGCTTTGATTTACCAGAGCATGGAGAAAGAAAAAATGAGAGCACTCCTTGCAAAGTACAGTTTTGCGTTAGTGATTTATCTATAATTATGAATTATGCAAAGGAACATTGGAAAGAAGTGAATTTGTTTGCATGTAGTATGGGGGCTTATTTTAGTCTTTTAGAATATAAAAATGATATATTAAGAAAGGCATTATTTTTATCACCAGTAGTTAATATGGAAAGAATCATAGAAAATATGATGAGATGGTTTAATATAACACCAGAACGTTTGCAAAAGGAAATGATTATAGAAACACCTATTGGTCAAAAGTTGTATTGGGACTACTTTTGTTATGTAAAACAACATCCTATTAATACATGGAATGTAAATACAGATATTATGTATGGGGCAAAAGATGAGTTGTGTGAATTTGAAACTATTAATTATTTTATAAAAAAATATCATTGTGAATTAGAAGTCGTAGATGAAGCAGAACATTACTTCCATACGGAAGATCAATTGAATGTATTCAAGTATTGGTTACGAAAACATATTGACTAACGAATTCTAATTTGTTAAGAAATTTAAAAGGTAATATGAGCAATATATTACGAATTAAATAATGTTTTAAGTTTGAATGATACGTTGTTTACAAAATATATTATAATTTATTGATGATAATAGAAGAATTTTAAATAAAAATTATTTATATGAGAGATACAGATAAATAGAAATTTGTGGAGGAAAAGATAGGCATGAACAACACAAAAGAATTAGAGAACTTTACAATAAATGATGATAAAATCGATTGGAGCAAACAGTATGAAGTAGTAGAGAAGATAGGAGTACGAGGTTATTTACAAATACATTTTGAAGAGTGCAAATATATATGGAGAAAGATGGTACCCAAATCAGGACAGGCTGATAACCTTCAAGGTGAAATTCTTAGAATGATAGTAAAATTAAGAAATGAAGCTATTAATAACGGAAATATAAATTGGGATGATAATTTTGAATGGTTTTGCAATTTTTTAAAAGAAAATTTAGTAAATTGTGGTTTGTTTGATGAAGAAAAAACTATAAAGATAAAAATGATTTTAGATTATATAAAGGATAATGGAAATTATGCTCGTAAATATGCTAATGGAGAAATTACTGATAATCAAGTTGATATATTCAAATTAGCATATACAGATGACGATATTTATGACTATTTAGAAGATGCTATTGCAGAGTATTATTTAACCAATAAGATTCCTATAACATATGAAATCAAAGATTTTATTTATAGATAAACTATTAATATAAATTCCAATTTTTAAATGAACTTAAAATGAGGTTAAAAAGTAAATATAAAATAATATATTAAAATACCGCGTATTCATTTTCGAATACTGCGGTATATATATTATAATTTATTTAGGTTAAATAAATAAATTATAATTTGTGTGGGGGAAGTAGCGGATATGAAAAGATATATTGCATTTTTGCGTGGTATCAATATAAGTGGTAAAAACAAGGTTCCAATGGCAAAATTAAAGAATGGCTTTGAGGAACTTGGGTTTAGAGAAGTTAAGACATATCTGAACAGTGGCAATGTGATTTTTTCAAGTGATGGAGATGACATAGGGAGCTTTACAAACCAGATTGAAACAATTATAAAAAATCAGTTTGGCTCGGATATTCCTGTTTTTGTCATATTAAAAGAAGAACTTGAGGACATTTTGCGTAATGCACCTGACTGGTGGGGCAATGAAAATAAGGACATCTATGATAATCTAATTTTTATTATGCCTCCAGCTACATTTGCTGAAGTATTCAACGAGATCGGAGAACCCAAGGAAGAATTAGAAAAGATAAAGAACTACGAAAAAGTGGTATTCTGGTCTTTTAGTCGAAAAGATTATCAAAAAACAAACTGGTGGTCAAAGACGGCAAGTGCAAACATCAGCAACAAGTTGACAATAAGAACGGCAAACACCATCAGAAAGTTAGTTGGAATGTAATTGCTTTTCAAATTTCAGTTTATCAATTAGGAATTATTAAGCAAAAAATAGATAACGTATTAAAATACCGTATTATTAAAAGTTAATATGCGGTATTTTTTGTTTCGCAATTTAAAAAAATTATGAATTAAATAATCTTTTAAGTTTGAATGATACAGTGTTTACAAAATATGTTATAATTAATTCGTAATAAGATAATCTTAAGTAAAATTTATTTGTATTAGAGATACAGATAAATAGGGATTTGAAAGGATGAGTGAGATGGCATCAAGTAAGGAATATTTGGAGTTTATTTTAGGTCAATTATCTACACTTGAAGATATAACATACAAAGCAATGATGGGAGAATTTATTATCTACTATCGAGGGAAGATTGTAGGTGGAATATATGATGATAAATTATTGGTAAAGCCTGTTAAGTCAGCAATTACATATATAACTACCACATCTTATGAATTGCCATATGAGGGTGCGAAAGAAATGTTATTGGTTGATGAAGTTGATAATAAAGAATACTTATCAGGATTATTTGAAGTTATGTATGATGAATTGCCATCACCAAAACCTAAAAAGAAGAAATAAGCAACTTCCAATTTGTTAAGGAAATTAAAAAGTAAATATAAATAATCGTTTATAATACCGTATTATTCAAAAGTGATGCGGTATTTTTTGTTTCGTAATTCAAAAACAATACGAACTGAAAGTGAAATATGCTATTTAAAAATTGAATAATGATGCATTTACAGAGTATGATACAACTGATTTGTAATATTAAACTTAAGTAAAAATTATTTGTATAAAACATATAGATAAATAGAAATTTAGTAGTAATATTGAAGGAAAAACAAAGCAAAAATAGTCGAGAGTTTCCTTTGTAATAATAATATAATTCTAGTATAAGGAGATGGAAGAAATGCAGGAGCAAAAAGAAGCAGTTCAACGAATGCAGGATTTTATAGAAGCTAATATTAATGAGAAGATTACACTTGCTGACCTATCAAAAGTATCATTATTTTCTCCATGGTATTCTTATCGCTTATTTATACAATGGATTAATCTTACACCAGCTAATTACATTCGCAGACTTCGTTTATCGCAATCAGCATTGAGGCTTCGAGATGAAAAAGAAAAAATAGTAGATGTAGCTTTGGAGAGTGGTTTCGGAAGTGTTGATGGCTTCCAAAGAGCATTTTTTAGGGAATTTGGTATAAATCCACATGAATATGCTTTAAAACCTGTACCTATATACCTTTTTACTCCTTATGGTGTGAAATATAGAACAGTTAGAAAGGAGAATGTAAAAATGGAAGATGTAAAAAACATTTTTATTCAAGTAATTGAAAAACCTGCTAGAAAAGTGATTATAAAAAGAGGGGTTAAGGCTAATAATTATTTTGATTACTGTGAGGAAGTTGGTTGTGATACTTGGGGGCTATTGAAAAGTATAAAGTCAATTAGTGATGAGCCAGTATGTCTTTGGTTACCTTCTTCTTACATTAAGCCTGGAACTTCAGAATATGTTCAGGGAGTAGAGATTTGTGATGAATATGATTGCGAAGCACCTGAAGGTTTTGAAATTATTGAATTACCATCTGCAAAATATTTGATGTTTCAAGGTGAACCTTTTGAAGAAGCAGATTATTGTAAAGCTATAGAATCTGTATGGAATTCTATTGAGAAGTACAATCCAGCTATTATAGGGTATAGCTGGGATGATATGAATCCACGCATTCAACTTGAGCCAATTGGGACTAGAGGATATATTGAATTAGCTCCTATAAAATAGCTTATGTATAGAAGAGCAGATCTAATAGATAAAGTCCAATGTTCTGATAGAGTAAAAAAGTAAATATAAAATAATATATTAAAATACCGCAGTACTCATAAGTGAATTGGCGGTATTTTTTATATTGTATTTCAAGAACAAGATTACATTATGATTAAAATGCGACTTAAATAATTGACAAAAATTAATAATAAATGAAAATGAATTGACGAATAAATTAAAAATATAGAAGGTGATTGAATGAGGGAACTTTATAGAAAGTTCAAAAACTTAACTGGATTTAACTATCAAGGCATGGCAGATAAAGTAGGTGTTAGTAAGCAGCATATTCATGCATCTATGAGAAATTGTTCAATGCTTTATAAAACTAGTATGGCAGCAGTAATGAATTGATGAATTGATGATAAAATTGATGAACTAGAAAAACATATTGTAAGTTTAAAAGAATTTAAAAAAGAAGTAATAAAACAAGCAGTTGAAAATTCTAATGATTATGAGGTGTGATAAATGAATGAGATACCAATATCAATTATCATAATAATTACTTTAATAATTATAGCTTATATGATTTTTGCAGGATACTTAATTAAGCTATTTGTAAAAGTTGCATTAGAAATTTGGAAAAACTGATTTATAGTTTGAATAAAAGATGAAGTAAAAGTAAAAAATGTTCTTTGAAAATTGAATAATATGGTATTTACAAAATATGTTATAATTAATTCATGATAGTAATTTTATGTGAGTTAGTTATTTAGTAAGCTACTCGATAAATAGGAATTTGTAGAGGAGATTTTATGATAGAAGTTTTATTTGGAGAAAGTGGAGCTGCAAGCATGAAAATAGCAATAGAAAAAGGAGTTATTTCAGGAAGTCCAGAGAACGTTATTTGCCTTGCTTTAATGTTGGATATTGGTGATATTAAAGAAAAAGTAGATAGCACTTATAGACAAAATCTTATTTTTGATATGTATACACAAAATGTTTATGATAATAGTGAATATATATTAAAAGAACTTCAAGAGGTTGGAAATCAGTATATAGATGAACAGAATAGGCTTATGGATTATGTTTTAAAAGGAGAACCAATTCGAATATGGTATAGTAACACTCCATATGATATGTGTGGTTTCTATTATATATGTGATTTGTTGAAAGATATTTCAAATGAAATTTCTGCTGTGAAGTTGCCAGAATATGAATATATACAAATACATGATGTAGTTGTCTCATATCAAGGTTGGGGAGAAATTATACCAGAAAAATTTAGTGCATTTATTAGGTATGAAAGAAGAATATCTCAAATAGAAAGAAAATTATTTGGTAATAATTGGTTGGAACTTATAGAAGATAATAGTCCTTTGAGAGCTACAATAAATGGTCAGTTAATTGGGGTTTCAGTAGATTTTTATGACCATTTAATTTATAAATATCTTAAATTTAAACCTATGAAAGAAGTTCAATTAATTGGTAGCATTCTCGGAAATTATCCAATAGGAATTGGCGATTGGTGGTATGCATCAAGAATTGAACATATGATAAAAAATAACAAAATCAAAATAGTAGAAGATTCTGATATGAAATACCTAAGAATACTTTCAAATATTTAGGTGAATTCTAATTTATAAGATAGATTAATGCAACTTGAAGGAAATAATTCTAAAGTATTGTGAGGAAAAATTAAATATTAACCATTAAAAATATCGTATTATTCAAAAGTGATGCGGTATTTTTTGTTTCGTAATTCAAAAACAATACGAACTGAAAGTGAAATATGCTATTTAAAAATTGAATAATGATACATTTGCAATATGTGTAATAGTTTATTTATAATGGTAAGTGGTGGTAAAAAATAGATATACTTGAGGGGGTATTAGTAAAATAAAGTATAAAAAATTGGAGAAAAAGGATATTTATAAGTTCATAGAAATGCGATTAAATCAATTACAAGAAGAAGATGCTGAACCGTTATTTGATTTAGTACCTACATTGAATGAGTATTATGAAAAGCATTTTGATGATGGTACATTTGTTTCATGGTTGGCTATAGATGGTGATGAAATACTATATAATTAAAGTGCCAATTAGATAATAAAATAAGCTCTTTGAAGATTAAATAATGTGGTATTCATAGAATACCCTGTAATTATTAAAAGGTAAATAACAATTTGAAAGGAAGTTTTATTATGGGGGAATTATTAAAATTGCCTAATATTGGAGAAAAAGTTGAAAAGCAGTTAAATGAAGTAGGAATATTTACTTATGATGAATTAAAAAATATTGGCACAGAACAGGTTTGGATGAAAATACAAGAAATTGATGCCTCTGCGTGTATTCATAGATTATTAGCATTGGAAGGTGCAATTCAAGGTGTTAAAAAAATAGACTTATCAAAAGAAAGAAAAGCAGAATTAAAAGATTTTTATAATTGCCATAAAGACAAATAGCAATTTAGAGATTTATGAAATAAAACGAATATTATAACAAGCATTTAATAAATCTTTAAAGGAGTTGGAAAAATGGAAGAGATGGTACATCATCTTGCTTATTCATTAATTAATAAATTAAATAATAAAGGTGAGGGCAATAATATTGTTGTTGATTATGTGATTTTCAAGAATGATATGTTGCATTGTGGTATGGAGGAACATAGACAAGCTGCTATAAATGCAATGGAAATTATAGCAGAACGTTATAAGGAAACGTTTAATATTGAGAAATCTAAAATGCTAGGTGTTCCATGTTCTGTTGATGATTTTTTTGAAGACAGAATTGAAGCTGCATATGAGCATGCTTTTCTTGATCCACCATATGGCAGTGAATTAGAGAAAGAAGATTTTTTTCATGTTAACGATATTCTGTTTTCTCATATTAAGAACATTGATATATATGATTGGTGTAGTGGAATAGACTGGACTACACCAGATGTTTATTGGGAACATAAATGGTCTAATTATTTTGATTATGGGTTAGAATGGTGGGGTGTTATAAATAGTAATTTGTATTAATTTATATAGGAGTTGAGTAGTTATGTTTGATGATAATTTATTGAAAAATCTTTGGGATGATTGTGATTATTCATATAAAAAATATATATCTGACTATCCTACAGATGAAATAATAAAACAGGTAGAGCAGGAAATATTGTATAAATTGCCTGAAGCATATATAGAGTTAATGCGTATTCATAATGGAGGACTTCTCAAGAAAGATGCCATTCGTACAGAAACTCCTACAAGCTGGGCAGAAGACCACATAGGCATAACAGGATTATTTAGTATTGCTTTAGACAAATCATGTTCATTGTGTGGAGAATTTGGAAGTAGATTTTGGATTGAAGAGTGGGAATATCCTGACATTGGGGTTGCAATAGCTGATTGTCCATCAGCTGGACATGATATGATATTTTTAGATTATAGGGAATGTGGACCTAAAGGGGAACCAAGTGTTGTACATATTGATCAGGAATATGATTATGAAATAACTAAATTAGCAGATAATTTTAAAGAGTTTATTTGTAATTTAATTAGTGAAGAAGAATTTGATTTAGAGTATGAGTCCTCATGAAATGATTTTGATTAGTGATAGATTTCAGTAATTTAAATAGGAATTTGGATTGGAGATTATTTATATAGCAGGAGGTAATTACTATGAGTTTAGAATTAAAACAGATTTTTTTACCAAATTTTAATACAAATAATGTGTATGTGACTTATGAAAATAAGCTACAAACACGCACTATATTCGGAGATTTATCACTTAAAGCATTATTTGAAAAGCATAATGATGAAATTTTAAAAAATATAGTTAATGAAATAACTGATTATGTGAACGATGAAAATGTTTGTAATAATAACATTGATATGTTTCCTAGAAATTGTGAAATGACTGGTGAGTGGTATATTGGAGATATTTATTTTAAGGATTTTGATTATCTTAGTGTTATGACATGTTTTTTAGGATTTCACCCTAATTCAAAACAAATGCCCATTGATGATTATTTAGGGCTTGAAGTTCATTTTTTTTATGATGAAGATCAAGATAAATTTATTTTTGATGGAATTGACAGCTCTTGCATTTAGCTAAGATTTTTATTATGAGCATACCATATAGTTTAATAAATTCCAATTTGAAATTGGACATTATAAATAGTAAATTTGTGGAGGAAAAATATGTTTAAGTTAGGAAATTTAAAGTTTTATGTGGAGAGTGCCACGCTTAGTGGAAGTTTTATGGATTCTACCATGAGTAAAAGAATGGAGAGTACTGGATTATCAGAATTTTATTGGTTTATAGAAATAGATATGAGCGAAGGGGATTTTGTAATAGAATTAGATAATGAAGAATTGGAAGACGATGAAGAAATTTATTATGAATCGGTTTCGCCTTGTTTGTATCATAACAATGGTTTTAGGCTTGATATAAAATCATGGAAAGATATAGAAGGACTTTCTTTAAAATGGGATTCTCAATATAATGCAAATGGTGAAGAAGCGGGAACATTGTATGTTTTTGAACATGAAGATGTAACAAGTGGAACAATTAAATTCTTAGAAAGAAATGGAAATAAGTTTCTAGTTCGATGGACAGGAACTGCAAATGTGTATTGGGATGATGAATATGGTGAAGATGTTCCATTTTCTTTTGAAGGAGAAGTAGAATTTAATGGAATTAGTGCTAATTGTGATGATATATCAACTTTAGATGAATTAAAAATAATAATGGAGGAGTTTATTAATTTAGATGAATATAAATGTATATTCAATAATACACATGAGATTGAAACTGGGATTTCTCATGTGTGGAGATTTTTCCCTAAAAATATAGGTAAATGATAAATAGTTGAGTAATTTATAGAATAAAGGTACCAAAAAATTACATTAAATTGTGGAGGTGAATTTTTGATTAGTTTGTTATTAATGAAGCAGATTGCTGAACTTTTTTTAGTTATGGCCATGGGATTTATATTAGTGAAAACAAATTTATTGAAAGCAGAAGAAAGTAAAAGTCTTTCAATAGTTGCACTTTATTTGGTAATGCCTTGTGTGATTATTAATGCATTTCAAGTTAAATATACAGAAAGTATACGGAACGGATTGATTCTTGCTTTTGTAGCAGCTGTATTGATTCATATTGAATTATTAATTTTAGTAAAAATACTTGAAAAGATATTTCATTTGGATTCAGTTGAAAAGGTATCTATAATATATTCAAATGCTGGAAATCTAATTATTCCAATTGTAACTGCTGTTCTAGGAAAAGAATGGGTTATTTACTCTAGTGCATTTATGTGTGTACAGTTAGTTCTTTTATGGACTCATGGAAGAATGGTGATTTGTGAAGATAAGAAAATAGATTTAAAAAAAATCTTTTTAAATATTAATATGGTTACTATTTTCTTTGGAGTTTTATTATTTGTTACGAGGATTCAACTTCCAGATTTTATTACAGACACTATGGAGTCAGTAAGTGTTATGATTGGCCCTATTTGTATGATTGTAGTGGGAATGTTGATTGCAAATATGAGTTTTAGAAAGATATTTGCTTATAAACGAATTTACATAATTACTTTTCTTAAGATGATAGTATGTCCATTTATAAGTTTACTTTTACTTAAATATAGTGGAATGGGAAGTTTAGTACCTAATGGTAAGATAATTTTACTTATTAGCCTTCTTGCAACAATCACACCATCTGCATCATCAGTTGCACAAATGGCTCAAATATATGATAAAAACGGAGAATATGCTAGTGTTATAAATGTAGTTACGACTATTGTATGTATTGTAACAATGCCAATTATGGTTTGGTTATATCAAATATAAGATATATTAGTTAAGAATGTTATTTGAAAATTAAATAATACTATTTAAAAATGAAAATATTTTATATTTATTAAAAATATAGCTATCTTTCGTTTGAGAATAGCTATATTTTAGGGGGAATTTATAAATGAGTTTAGAAACAATGAAAGATAAAAGAAAAAATAAACCAAAAGGTGGGAAATTATTTAGAAAGTATTTATTTAGGGTTTTAACTTGCGTAGTTATTGTTTTATTAATTGGTTGTTTATACGGAAAAATTGGTGAATATAAAGATACAAAAAACTATCTTCCAGTAGGAAAAATGGTTGAGGTAAATGATAATAAAATTAACGTTTTCAGCGAAGGTGAAGGAAATACTACCGTAGTTTTTTGCTCAGGCCATATTACTCCAAGTGCATATGCTGATTTTTATCCTTTGTATAATGAAGTTTCAAAGTATACTAAAATAGTTACTTATGATAGGCCAGGGCATGGGTGGAGTGACGTAACAGACAAATCAAGAGATATAGATTCTATTGTAGAGGAAATGCACAGTGCACTTATAGAATCAGGAGAAAAGGCTCCATATATATTAGTTGGACATTCATATGCATCAGTACAGGTAATAAGATTTGCACAAATGTATAAAGATGAAGTAGCTGGCTTAGTTCTGATAGATGGTGGCAATCCTGAGTATTATGCTAAAAATGGCTTAGAAGTTAGCAGCAGTACAGCGTCTACTTATAAGGTACTGAAGTATACTGGTATAGCAAGGTTAGCACTTTACCATACAGATTATTATTCAAAAAACCTTAAATTACTACCTAATGATTTAAAAGAATTATATTTGTCAATGAGTTTAAAAACTATGTATAACAAAAATATTATAGATGAAGGCAATATGGCAAAAGATAATGCAAAAGTTGTTTTAGAGAATGGTTATTTAGATAATTTACCGATTAGAATACTAACTGCTCCAGATGATTCTGAATGGGAAAATAGCCAAGAAGCTTTGAAAAAGTGGTCTACAGATAGCATGCAAATGGTTGTTGAAGGGTCAACGCATGCTATACACCACACTTATCCTGAGGTTATAAGTAATGAAATAAAAAAATTGATAGAAAATCAGAAGTAGAATTTACTAGAACACCATATTATTCAAGTTTGAATTTTAGGGTGTTTCTTAGTTTGTAATTTGATTAAAAACCGAATTAAAAAATATATGTTCTCTGAAAATTGAATAATGCGGTATTTGCAAAACATGTTATAATATGGATTTAGAGAACGTTTAAATTACAAACGTATTTTAAAGTCAAATAGTAATATGAATCTTAGTTTATTATCAAATATAATAAACTAAACATTTTCTGTACAAGAATAGTTGCGACACTAATTTTTTTCTTAAGTATACTTTTAATTGAAGGGAGGTTATCTTATGGATTGGCTTACAAGAATGAATTGTGCATTGGACTATGTTGAGAATAATCTATTGAGTGAAATTGATATGGATGTTGTGGCTCAAAGGGCATGTTGTTCATCTTACAATTTTCAAAAGATGTTTTCGTTTATAACTGAAATATCTCTGGTTGAATATATAAGGAGAAGAAGATTAACTCTAGCTGCTTTTGAAATTCAAAATAGTGATGTAAAGATAATAGATATTGCCTTAAAGTATGGTTATGAGTCACCAGTTTCATTTACGAGAGCATTTCAAACATTACATGGTATAGTGCCCTCATTAGTACGTGATGGGGGTGTTATACTTAAAGCCTATCCACGAATATCCTTTCAAATTTCGATTAAAGGAGATAGTGAGATGGAGTATAGAATTGAAAGGAAAGAGGCTTTTGATATTTTTGGAATTGAGATTATTGGTTCTTCAACTGGTGATGAAAGTTACAAAAGCCCAGCTCAACTTTGGCAAAGATGCCACAGAGAAGGAGTGTATGAAAAGTTATTTAAGGATTCTGGAGATTTGCCATTGTTTATGCCACAAGACTTATGTAAGATTCATGGTGCAGTAAACTATAGGAAAACAGAAAAAAATACATTTCCATATATGATTTGTTCTTTCATAGGTAATAATAGTAAAACAGAAGGATATAGTATGGTGCATATTCCAGCGCAAACTTATGTCGTTTTTCCATCTAAGAAGTTTAAGTGGGATGAAGATTTATTAATAATTCTAAACACACTACAAAAAAGATTTTATAGTGAATGGCTACCTACTTCAAATTATGAGAAGATTGATGCTGCAGAATTTGAAATTTATGGTGGAACTAAAGAACATGGTTACATTGAACTATGGTATCCTATAGTGAGAAAAAAAGTTAATGACTAAATTTTGTAACTTCAATTTGTTCACGTTTTTGAGATAAGGTGCAGCAACTATAAAAATAAATAATTTCATATAATACCGTAGTATCCATAAGTAGATTTGCGGTATTTTTGCGTCGTAATACAAATACAATACGAACTGAAAGTGAAATATGTTATTTGAAAATTAAATAATGATGTATTTGTAATATGTGTAATAGTTTATTTATAATGGTAACATATTATAAAAGATAGATATACTTGAGGGGATAAAAAATGAACAAAATAAAGTATAAAAAATTGGGGAAAGGGGATATTTACTTCAAAATTATCTTTAGTAATTTTTGTATACAATTATGCGCTTGGTTCGAATGCAATCTTAAATTATCGAATCTAGTATCAATACTAGATTCGATACATAATACATTTTCATGATAACACGTTACTATATTTTTTAATATAAAATAATAAAGTAACAAACCCTATACCCTAAGCTAACTAATTATACTCATCATTAAGTGGCTCTGTTGCTTTAGAATTTCTTATACAAACGATATATTGAAAAAAATCTAACATATTTGCTTCTATTTCTTCTCCATTAAAAGTATAATACATTGGTGTTTCAGAAAAAGGTGAATTCTCACTCGTTAATTTATAAATGTTCAAATTACCTTCTAATAAATCGTTAGTTTCCTTAATTTGAGGGTACATAATGTTAAGTTCATTAGTAGTGTATTCCATATTATCAGTTATGCCCATCATATCGCAATCATCATAGTTATAGATTACTGTTAAAATCTTATCTTTAAATATTGAGTCATCAGAATTTAAATAGGCAGCAAACCACATTATATCTTTTTCTTTACTTTGAAATGTATGGTTAAGCCCCCATTGTCCATAATACTTCCCCTTAGGCAATTCCTTTTGAAGAATTTGAAAGTTTTTATATATCATGTTATCTCTAGTATTATTCCAATCTACGTACTCCTCATGCTTATATGCTTCTACACTATTTAATACGTTCAAATTTACAAGGTTAAAACCAGTAAAGTTTTCTCCAAGATACTCCTTATATATATTTTCATTCTTTTCTATGTTCTTTTGCAATTCATTTGAACATTGAGCAAATGTTTTATCAAATTCACCTGAATCATTAAATTTATTTTTAATCTTATCTATTACTGATTTTATTTCTTTAGGCGCTTCTTTATCTGGTAAAACATCTACTAAAAACTTATAGGCATTAATTGGTTGATGTTCTATATCAGCACCTACAACTTGAATTCTGCTTCCTTTAGGTAGAGTATTATTATACTCATATAACTTTTTTAAATGGTTATAACTATCTTTATTCCATGCAAATGTTCCTTTTAGTGGCTTATATATATCTTCTAATATTTTTATATCCCCAGTCTCTAAATACTTATTTATAAAATAAGCATCACTATAAGAGAGCTCACATAGATAATACTTAAAATCTGTTTTTTCTTTGAAATATTTTAAGAATTTCATATTTAATTGTTCATTAGCCTTAGTTCCATGAAGTTCAGCAGTAAAAAAAATTTCCTTTCCTTCTATATCTGAATCCATAATAGCTAAATCTTTAAATTCGCTTTCATCTTCTAAATCTACAGAACTATAATTTTTTTTCAAATACTCTTGCATAATTTCTCTTTTCTCAGGTGATTGTTCTAAACGCTTGTTAGAAAATTGAATTGAACCTCCGCCTTTTTTACATCCAGTTAATAATATACCTAATATAAAAAAAATTGATAGTAATCTTAGACTCACTTTTTTCATAATAATATTCCAGCCCTCTCTATAATAATTACTTGTTACTCACATCAATTGTAAAATATATACATAAAAATAACAATGTTTTTGGCAAATAATTATATTTATTACAGTTTTTAATTAATTGTTGAGAATAATCCTATCCTATATGTTTTTATGTGATTAAAGTTAAAGGTATTGAAGGAAAACTTAAAAGAATAGCTGATTATTCAGCTTATATCAAATTAATTAGAATTAAATAAAAAAAGTATATTAATAAAATGAAAATAAATTTCAACTTAATTTATCCACATTCTTTTAATTTAACATTATAACTAAAAATAATTTATTAAATCATCTCATCATTCAGAAATGAATTTGCGATATTTTTTACGTCATAATACAAAAAATGCGAAGTGAAATATTATTTAAAAATTGAATAATGCAGTATTTACAAGATATGTTATAATCGATTTATAATAAAATTATATAAGCAGTAGCAGAAAAAACACTTAATAAGAAAGTTGCTTAAGTAAGTAAAGATAATAATGTGATAGAAAAGAGAGGTACTAAAGATGAATACGTCAGCATCAATAACAGAATTTGTAGGAACAGCAATTGGAGATACCATTGGATTAGTCATAGCTAATGTTGATTGTTTTCTTCATGAAAAAATGGGGTTAGATAAAAAATATAGGTCTATAGGAATAATTAGTGGAAGAACAGGTGCAGGACCACATATTATGGCAGCAGATGAGGCGGTAAAAGCTACTAATACAGAAGTAGCAAAGATTGAAATGCCAAGAGATACAAAGGGTGGAGCAGGGCACGGTTGCTTAATTATTCTGGCAGCAGAAGATGTAACAGATGTAAGAAGGGCAGTAGAAGTTGCTCTTAAAGAATTAGATAGAACTTTTGGAGATGTTTATGCATGTGATTCAGGACATTTAGAGCTTTCGTATACTGCAAGTGCAAGCTTGGCATCAGCAAAAGCATTTGGCGCTCCTATTGGAAAAGCTTTTGGAATAATTGCTGGTGCTCCAGCTGCAATTGGTTTAGTAATGGCAGATACAGCAATGAAAGCTGCAAATGTTCAGATGGTAACATATGCTAGCCCCGATTCAGGAACGGCACATACAAATGAAGTAATAATAACAGTTACTGGAGATTCAGATGCTGTTAGACAATCAGTAATAGCTGCAAGAGAGATTGGATTATCTTTATTAAAAGCAATGGGGCAAGATACTAAATCTTTGACTAAATCATATATTTAGAAGATAAATATAATTTAAAAGTTAAATTATAAAAATAAATGCTTTATTTGAGCACCGTATTATTCAAAGCTGAATTTTACGGTGTTTTTACGTAGTATATAGAAATGAAAATTTATTATTGGAAGCCTATAGGGTTTCCATTTTTTCTTGTAAAGTATAGTGAACATATATTACAAGAATAGATTATTTAAAGCATTTTAAACATTAACCTTCTAATCTTTCACTAACTGTAAGTGTTTTATTTTAATAAATCCATTTATACTAATTATATAGGGAAACAAGCTACAATTTAAATTTATTCAATAACTTTAAAATATTTTCGTGCAAGATGCAGTGTTGAGTTCCAAGTGATTCGGAGCATGTCTCACTATTTTGGGTATCCAAGTTTTGGAATGGATAATTTTAAAAGTCAACTTGGAACCCTATATAGGGAAACAATTTCTAACTTAAATTTATACATGAAATTTTTGTTATCAGTTGAGAAAAATAAGTGCAAATATATTTAGTTAAGAATTATGAATTATGAATTATGAATTTAGGATGAAAGTGGCAACCACTTTCTGAAAATGATTTTAAAAAATCTATCAATATAATTTGATTTGAAAGTTTATAAAAATATACGTTGAGAATTACTAGGAACGAAGTAAATAGTAATAACCACAACTG
>NZ_BAAABH010000038.1:0-29424 GCF_054767855.1 Clostridium sp. CTA-19
AAATTATGTAAGTAACTATAACTTTAAAAGAATACATTCTTCAATTGATTATAGGACTCCAAATGAGTTTTATAATTTAACAAATAGTAATTTTAAGAATAAGCTAGTAATTAGCATTTAGAGTCCACTTTGAGGGGGCCAATCCGACATTTGACAATGATGGTTGAACTGGACTAGTCCAGTTTCTTTAAATTTTAATGGAGTAAAACTTGAGGTTGAAACTGAAAATCTAAGCAGAAGTTAATAACAACGTGTAACACCGTAACAAATGGGACAGGCACGAGCAATGTAGCCCCATAAAATAAAAATCAGCTATTTAAATTTAGTTACCGTAGATAAAAAAAGCTAGCCAGTCCCCAAGTAGTAGCGTTTCTGCGTAGAAATTAGGGGACTGGCTTTGATTTATTAGCTAAGAAGTACAAAGCTAGGAGAGCATTTAATTTTAAGCGAAGTAAATAAATTTATCGTGCCTGTCCCATTTGTGATGGAGGCAACACTAGAAGTAATTGCTTATTTAAAGGCTTCACTAAAACCCAAATAAGGGTACTGGTTCTTTGTTTATTTTGTTATGGGAATACAGTAATTGTGGAATCTACAATTAAGCGAAGAAAATAGCCACAAATGAACCTGTCCCTCTTGTGATGGAGATAATACTGTAAGGAATTGATTGTTTAGGTGTATTGCTAAAATTGTTGATGGGGACCGACTTCGAGTACTATTGGAGAGAAACTAAAATCAACAAAAGTATCAAGTCTAAAGTATAGTAAAGTAGCCAATTACGCGTCTGTCCCTCTTGTGATGGAGGTAGAACTTGGAGGAATTGATTACTTAGAAGTTTTACTTTTGTAGATTCAAAAATGTTTATATAAATTACATTTTAAAGTTAAAGAAATAAATCTAACAAAAACTATATTCAAGGTTCACAGCCATAACAAGAAGGACAGGCGTACCAAAGTGAAATTTCCATAATTTATTTTCACAGTGAAATCATAATGTTATCAATAAAAACTAAAGCAATCAAAGCCGGTCCTAAAAAAGTACGTTTAGTATTACTAGGAACAAAGTGACTAGTAATAACCACAACTGTTAACTGTTCACTCTTAACTTTTAACTAAAAAAATTACCATTTGTTATAGAACCAATATTTAGGAATATTATTTTTTAGAGTTTGGAAAAAACAAATTTGATGGTAATTAAGTTATATGGATAAATTATCAATAAAAAGTGCAAACTAAATTTATAGAAGAACATTTTAGGAGGCGATTTGGATGAAAGCAGTAGTTGATAAAGACACATGTATTAGTTGTGGATTATGTATTGCAACATGTCCATCAGTTTTTGATTTTGGAAGTGATGGTAAGTCAGAATCTATAGTAGATTCTGTACCAGAAGATTCTATAGATACGGCAGTGGAAGCTAGAGATGGTTGTCCTGTAAGTGCAATATCATTAAACGAATAAAAAAATTAAAAATGGTTATTATAACTGAGAATGAATAAAGACTTATTATTTTATGGGCTTTAATAGGAGGATTTTTTATGAAAGCAGTAGTAAATCAAGATGAATGTATAGGATGTGGATTATGTCCAGCTACATGTCCAGAAGTTTTTGAAATGGGCGATGATGGAAAAGCACATGCTACCGTAGACGAAGTTCCAAATGGAGCAGAAGACTCAGCAAAAGAAGCAGCAGAAGGATGTCCAACAAGTGCTATATCAATAGATTAAAGTTTTAGCCATCTTTTAATCAAAAAAGATATAGAGTGATTGGATCAGAAAAAACTCCTCACTTTATTAAAAAAGTAGAGGTAATCTAAAAAGAGTATTTACCGTAATGATAAATACTCTTTTTTAGTTTATTAACATTTATTTTTAAACTATAGTAAAGAATATAAAAAAATGAGAAGTGAAAGATTCAGAGCATATTTGTCATAAGAGAAGGATATGAAATCTAGTCATAGTGTTACTATATCTGGATTATATCAACGAAGTATTTATTTTAACATACTTAAAGGAATTGAAAGGGTTTAGATATATGAAAATTGGTAAGAAAAGAGTTCTTATTGCAGAAAATGGTGTAATAGAATTAAAGGAGTTTAAAAAAGAAAGAAAAGAAAATTTAGATTTTACAGGAATTAAATATAGACGTTGTACGTTTTTAAATATAGATTTTAAGAATGTGAGATTTGAAAATGTTATTTTTGAAAAATGCACTTTTCAATTTTGTACCTTTACTAATTGTAGTATAGCTAGTAATTCTATTTTAGGTATTTATAATACTGAGTTAATAAATTTAAATTTTAGTAATTGTAATTTGAAAAATATAATTATAAGAAAATCTTACTTAAAAACTATTGCATTCAAAGATACTTTTTTAGGGCAATGTAACCTAGTTAAAAACTCCTATGAAAAAGTTAAATTTATAGATGAATGTATCTTAAATAATTGTTTAATAAAAGGAACTAGAAAGAGATTTGATGTACAATTTATAAATAATAGAAAAAATAGCAGGTTAAATTTAGCTTCATATGTAGGTGGTTTTAATTATAATATTATTGATTTTTTTAACAAAGGAAGACCTGAATTTTATAATGAAATATCTAATAGTTATTTAGCCTTTGCTAACCAATATCTAAAAAATGACTTAGGTGATAAGTATGGCTATTGTTTTTATGAAAGTAAAAAAGCAGACCATAAAACATTAAAGGGTTGGAGAAAACTAAAATCTTTCACATCATATTGGGTTTGTGGATATGGAGAAAAGCCATTTAGGGCCTTTAGTTTTTCACTTATCATAGTTTTAATATGTTCAATATTATATTTATTTGGTGGGGTAAGAATAGAAGATAAAGTTATTCAATATAACTTAAATAATGTTTTTAGTAAAAGTTTTTTAACTGATTTCTTATATTGTTTTCATTTTAGTTTAGTAACCTTTGCTACTGTAGGTTATGGAAATATAACTCCGGAAGGAACTATAAGTATAATAATAGCTAACACAGAAATAATGTTTGGTGTTCTCATGATAGCTATATGGACATCAACACTTGTAAGAAAGATGACTAGATAAATTAATTAAAAACATTATAATATTAAGTAAAAGACAATAGAAAAATATAACAAAGGGGGTGTTATTTTGATTTCTAAAAAACAAAGAAATATAATAAACTCAAAATTTAGTGGGGTACTTATTATAAAAGGGGAAAACTTAACAGGAAAAACAACTACAGCAATAAATAGGATATTATATTTAAAAGATAATTACTGTTTATATGAAAATGACGATATATTAATGATAGTAAGTAATGATGAAGAAAAAAATGATGCTATTTTAAAATATTATAAGTATCTTGAAAATAAAAATATGATAAGTTTATTTTCATATATACAAAATAAAGTTGACATCATGACTTTTGATGAATTTATAAAGAAAAACTATGGCGAATTTGATAGCAATAAAATAAGTAAAAGTGTACATTACAAACTGTTATATGATTGCATGGGAACATTAAAAAATAGAAATAAAAGGTCAAAAATATTAAAAAAGCAGTATGATGATTTCTTTTTAAGTGAGTTTAAATACATAAAAAATAGAAATATAAATCAATTAGAGGATTATCAAAAATTAATAAGACGTGGACGTAAAATAGAATGTTTAGCTCCAAAATCATTACCTAGAAATTCTGTTACCAGAAAAATTATATATGAGTTAATGGAAGTGTATTATTTAGCTTTAAAAGAAAATAAAATCTCTGATGAAATTTCTATTTTAACTAATAAGGTAAAAGCAACGAATTATACACATTTAGTATTAGATGAAATTAATAAATTTAGCAAATTGCAATTAGACACATTATTAGAATCTATGGATATAAAAGATTACTCAAATATAATACTTACCTTTAATAACAAAGATAAATCCATAGAAAACTCCTTAGGATATGAAGGCATAAATATAAAGAATCTATTTAAAGAATATAAAAATGTAAAAACTTTTATATTAAAAGAAAAATTCATACCGAAAAAGCAAGAGCAGCTATGTGAGATTAAAGAGGAGGAAGAAAATAATTTATTTATGGAGAGTTATAAATTTTTAGATATTAGGCATAATATAGAATTTGATTTTGCCAAAGATACAAGTAGTGAGGGGAATTTTATATTAGATCCTAATGGCAAAGGTGAAGTTTTATTAGAGGACGAGCTGTTAGATATACCTATATACAATGATATAGCAGCAGGAGAACCAATTATGATAAATGACACTTTTGAAGGAGCATTTAAAATGCCAAAGTATTGGTTAAAAGGTGCTGAAAGTTCTTTTATATTAAAGGTAAAGGGAAATAGTATGATCAATGCCAATATAGATGATGGTGACTATGTACTTATAAGAAAACAGTATAATGCTAATAACAATGATATTGTTGCAGTAGATTTAAATGGGAATGCAACATTAAAAAGATTAAATATAAAGGATGGCAAAGTATTTTTAATGCCAGAAAACGAGAAATATGAACCTATTGAAGTGGTAGATGAAAATGCTATGATAATAGGTAAAGCTATAGGAATAATAAAAGATAAGCACAACTATAGTTAGCCAGTCCCTTAGATAGTTAAAAGTTTTAAAAATTGACAATGGACAATTGACATTTGACAATGATGGTTGAAACTGGACTAGTCCAGTTTCTTTGAATTAGAGAGAATAAATGCTGAATTGAAGATATAAATCTAACTAAAGCTAAATTCAAAATGTACAGCCGTAACAAGAAGGTCAAGTTCATTTAATTGTACCACCATAAAAAACTCTAGTACTCAATAAAAAGGTTAGATAAAATAAATTACAGGGCAAAGAACCAGTACTTGAGCTGCAAAGCAGCGTACCTGTTAGGTACTGGTTCTTTGCTTATTTTATTATGGGAATACAGCATTTGTAGAATCTACAGTTTAAACGAAGAAAATAGACATAAAAGAACCTGTCCCTCTTGTGATGGAGGTAAAACTTTGAACGATTTCATACTTAGTTGAGGTATAGATTTTTAAAAAATTAACAATGGACAAAGGACAATTAAAAAAAATTAAGGATTAAGAACATTATATAATTGACATTTGATAAAGGACAATTGACAATGATGGAGAAAACTGTAGTTTAGTTAGTTAAGAGTTAAAAATTAATAGTTAATAGTTCAGGATGAAACTGGATTGCCAGTTTCTTTGAATTAAAGGGAGTAAATTGTGAGTTTATGATATTAAATTAAATAAAGTTATATTCAAAGTTTACAGCCGTAACAAGAAGGACAGGCGTACCAAAGTATATTTTCCACAAGTTATTTTTACAGTGAAATCGAAAGATTATCAATAAAACCTAAAGCAATCAAAGCCGGTCCTTAAGATAGTTAATAGTTAAAAGTTAACAGTTAAAAGTTTAGGAGGAAAGTGGTAACCACTTTCTTTTTAATCTATTAATATAATTTGCTTTGCAAATTTATATAAAATTACGTTTAGTATTACTAAGAACAAAGTGAGTAGTAATAACAATAAATGTTAACTATTCACTTTTAGCTTTTAACTAAAAATATGTAATATTTTCATAGTGTACATCCGTAACAAGAAGGACAGGAGTTAAGTTATCTGTGCCTGTCCATTTTGTTATTGTTATATGCTTGAAATATATATTTATTTTATTTTGTCTTAGTAAATTTAGTGAGTTTAATAAGCTTAGATTTTGTGTAAACATAGATTACTGGAAGTAGGTACATGAAAAATAAACCTATAAAATTATGATTATCTATATTATCAAAAAAGAATATATTAAATCCAAAAGAAAACATAACAGCACCTATTATAGAAAATAATGAAAATAAAAATACGGAAATAGCGGTGCTTTTAATAGAATCAATTTTAAATAACAAAATTAAGTTAAGAATTGATAAAAAAATTAAAAAAACATTGAATAAGTTCAAGGAATACACATCCTTTAAAATTAATGTTAATATATTATAATTAAAAATTAAAAGAAGTGTTACAATTAGCAGCCATAGTTTCAAAAACATCATCACTATGTGCTAAAAGATCCTTTTCAAGTTCATCAAAATCATAATTTCTTTGTTTAAAATTATTAAAGCTATCTTTAGATTTGGATGAAGAAAAATTAGCCTTAGATGATATGTTATATGCAGTTTTTTCAGTTTTATTTTTCCAATTTCTAAGTATACCCTCTACATAGCAAATATTAGTATTACCTTTTTTTACTGCTTCTGTCATAGCATCTTTTACATCAGTAATATTATTTTCATCTACAAGTTTATCTAAAAGGCTTATAACAGTTTTGTTTAAAATACCAAAGCCAGATTCGCTATAGTAGGAATAAATTTCACTGTTAGTAGAATTAAAATCCATATCTAAACTATAATTAATATTATTGTTATTATTACTATTACTACAATTATAAAATCTATTTATAGATTTTATATTATTAAATAACATAGTTATGTTATTTAATATATTATATATATCTTTTGTTAAGGAGTTATTTTCGAAGAGCTCTTTAAAAATTCCAACTAGTTCGGATTTATTTTTGGCTAGGTTTAAAAATAATCCGTTAGAGTTAGAATTAAAATCCGTATTATTGGATGAGTTTTGTGTAGCTGTTGAATTTAAATCCGAAGACATAGGATTAATATTAGATTTTAAAATATTGTCATTTACAGTGCCGTCTATGCCATCATTAACATTTTTATTAAAATTAGTATCAAAAATCTTGTAAAAATTATCTCCAAAAGCATAAAAGGAATAAGTACCACCGCCTCTAACAACTTTATGAATCAAAATATTATTATTACAAAGTTTTTTTAGTTTTCTATAAAGGGTATCTTTCTTTATATTAAGAATAGGCAAAGTGCAAATAATATTTTCATAATTAACCCAATAAAAGTTAGTATTATTAAAAGTTTTACATATAAAGTTCTTATAGTTTTCCTTAAGATAACTTAAAATTAAAATATCATCTAAGTTAACATTTAATTCTAAAGCTTCCTTTTCGTTAAAATTTAACATATACAACATAATAAAAACCTCCAATTTAAATAAAAAATAAAATAATCTATTCACCTTGTATATATGCATTAAATGGACGGAGTTCCGAAATATTTACAAAATATTTAAATTTGCTGTGAACTGGTAGCTATTTTTGTATATATATAAGGTGAAAGGGGTTGATAAACATGGCAGTAAATAATGTTAAAACAAGTAAAGCCATTAACTTAATTTGTAAGGTAGGTGTAGATAATGATGGTAAGGACATTTTAAAATCACAAAAACTTTCAAAAATCAAAGTATCTGCAACAGATGAAGAGTTATATGAATTAGCAACAGAGGTGGACAACCTTTTGGCTGGAGAAATGCAACAGGTTGTTAAAGAGGAGAAAGGTTATCTTTTAGGTTAGTATGGGGAGGGGATATAATATAAATAAAATGTCTTCCCTGGTGAAAAATTTATTTTCTAAAATAGTTACACTTAATATAGAGTCTAAAAGGTTAGATTTCTCTATATTATTTAGAAATTTTAAAATAATAATCACCATAAATTTTAATTTATAGAGGTTTATATTTAGGAGGGGTTTTCATGGAAAAGGATTTAATTATGACATTTATAACAGAAGAAGGAAATAAAAATAATGTTACTTTGAAAAATGTAAAGGATGATATAACTGATGAAGAAGTTTCAAATTTTATGGATGGTATAATAAGTAAAAATATATTAGATTGCAAAAAAGGGGACTTAGTTAAAAAATCATCTGCTAAATTAGTAGAAACTAAGAAAACTGAATATAACTTAAATTAAAAATATGCCTTCGGGCATATTTTTTTATTTGAAGCAAAATATTTGAAATATTCTTACTTATTTTCAGCCAATTATTGTATAATATAATAGATGGAAACTTTAGTATAAAAAATGCATATTAAATATGTAAATAAATATAAGGGGAGTTTTGAATATGTTACAAAGGATTAAGTTAAACCTTGAAGCTGTGGAAGCAATGCTGTATTTTTGGCAGGCTGCTAGTGAAAAGGATAACATACCAGAGAGCTTTTTCTATGATGTATCAGAAATGACAGCATTAAGTGTAGCTTATGATGATGAATTTAATGCAGAATCAGTGAGAAGAGCGCTAAGTTCTATAAAAAATAGAGAGCCATTTGTAGGAAATAAAAAAGAAAAGAAATTCTGGAATAATAATATGTGGATGATGGAAGATTTAGAATATACTAATGCTATGGCAGCTCCTGTTAAGCAGTTAAATCTAGATTCTTTAACATCACAAATAGAAGGAAGTAAATTTGAAGAAGTTGAAGTTATATTTGCACCATTACATTCAGATGAATATATAATTTCTGATAATAAATTAATAATAAATTTCTTTAGAGTAAAACCACCTATAATGGATGATAGGACTTGTATTGGAGAGAAAGAAATAACAGAATATATAAAAGAAAAATTAGAAGAAATTTGCAAATAATTATATTGAAAAATAACTAGCTATAAAAAATAAATAGCTAGTTATTTTAGTTTTAGAATAAGATTCTTTATTATTTATAATTAATGTGATATATTTTTTTATATATAAAATGAGAAAAAATGTATAGTAACTAAGAATTATGTATAAAATTTTATTAAACTTTATTATGTTTAGATTCATGAGAATTAAGGTATAATCAAATAAATAATAAGACAAATATATTTGGGTGGTGAAAGTAGTGAATTTAAGTAAGGGAGATTGTATAGGATTTTTTGATTCAGGTGTTGGTGGTCTTAGTGTTTTAAAAGAAACTCTGAAGATTTTACCTAATGAAAACTTTATATATTATGGAGATTCGGCAAATGCTCCATATGGAACAAAAGAATATAGTGAAATAAAAAAATTGACTTTCGATGCTATAAAGTTTTTATTAAGTAAAAATGTTAAAGCAATAGTTATAGCCTGTAATACGGCCACAAGTGTAGCTGTAGAAGATTTAAGAAAAGAATATAAATCTATTCCAATTATAGGTATAGAGCCAGCTTTAAAGCCAGCAGTAGAATTAAAAAAACAAGGTCAAATTGTTATAATGGCTACGCCAATAACATTAGTAGAGAAAAAGTTTGCAAAGTTACAAGAAAAATATAAAAAGGTAGCAGATATAAAGCCGCTTCCTTGTGGTGGATTAGCAGAGTTAATAGAAACTGGCAATATAGATGGTATAGAAATACATAATTATTTAAAAGAAAAACTAGAGAATTTAAGCAATGAAAATTTAGGAACAATAGTTCTTGGTTGTACCCATTATCCATTTATAAAAGATAAGATTGTAGAATTTGTAGGAAAAAATGTGGACATAATAGATGGAAGTTTAGGTACTGCTAAACAATTAGAACGTTTGTTAACTATTAGAAATATGAAAAACCCACAAAGTGAAAAAGGGATAGTAGAAATATATAATTCATTAAATAAAAAAGAGATGATAGAGCTTAGTTACAGATTACTTAATTCTTAATTAAAAGCCTAAATTTTACTTATAAAGTTAAATAAGTAAAATTTAGGATTTTTAATATAAAAATTAGAAATTTCAACTAATAAAAACGTATTTATTAGCAAAATACTTTAACAACATACCCCTTTATTTCATAAGTTAATTATATAGTAAAAAGTGAAATCAGCTCAAATTTTGATTTTTTTGAGTATGTACTCACTTTTTTTGAATATGGAAAATTTAAATAATACTGTAATTTGAAACTATATAAAGTATTGTAAGTTTTATAGGGTTCTAAGATTAATATCATACTAATAGTTGACAGCTTGTTTAAGTTAAGAATTAAAAATTAATAGTCTTAAACAGTTAATAGTTAAAAATTAATAGTTAAAAGTTTAGGATGAAAGTGGCAACCACTTTCTGAAATGTGATTTTAAAAAATTGACAATGGACAATTGGGTTAGAAATGGACAATTGACAATTGACAATGATGGAAGAAACTGGACTACCAGTTTCTTTAAATTTAAAGGAGTAAAATCTGAGTTTAGGAAATAAAACTAACTAAAACTATATTCAAAGTGCACAGCCGTAACAAGAAGGACAGGCGTAACAAAATATATTTTCAATAAGTTATTTTCACAGTGAAATCATAAGATTATCAATAAAAATTAAAGTAATCAAAGCCGGTCCTGAAAAAATACGTTGAGAATTACTAGGAGAAAAGTGAGTAGTAATAACCACAACTGTTCACTATTCACTCTTAACTCTTAACTAAAAAAGTCCCATTTGTGATAGAGGTGGAACTTTAGTAAATTTATTGCTTAGATTTTGTTATCGAAACTAGATTTAAAAATATGTTTAGTATTAACTTGAATTTTCTAACTTGATAAATGAATAGCTTTAAGTAGAACTGCTTTAAAGAAATAAGGTGGGTAGTATGAAATGAAAGTATTTAAGATGGAAAAAGCAAAGGATGAGAATGAATTTAATAGTTTTATTGAGCTTAAGATGAAAGAGGATTCCAATAAAATAAATATTATCAATCCTAAAAACAGCAACAGCATATATATTATAAATGATATTATTGTTAAAAATGCTAAAGAAAAAAATGAGGTAAAAATTTATGGTTGTAATTTAGAAGATTCTATAGATAGTGAAGATAAAAATTTTGATTACAATTTATTATTTTATAAAACTAAGATAGATAAAAATACTAATATACTTGATAAAGATTACTTTATTGTGCTGCCAGGGGCATCATTAATTATAGAGTTTATAAAGTACGATAAAAACTTAGCATTAACGGTTAACTCTTATGAAGAAGAACTATAATGATTTGTATTAAAAGATCTAAAAAGCCTAAAAATAGATTTGTAATAAGTGTTATTATCATAACTTTATTCTCTATAGTTTTTTCCATGGCAGGATTTTTAAAAGTAAATAAGGACAATTTAGAAAAAAATAATGAAATGATAATAAATAATATATATGGCACTGGCAAAGATTTATCACAGACGGTACAAGATGTTATAGATCAGGTATATTATGAAATCAAGTTATATTCATTGGCAGATGGACTTAGTGATATGGATGAGAAAAAAATAATGAAACAAATGAACTTTATTACAGCAAGTAAACAACGTTATGATAATATAGTAGTTTTAAATAAAGAAAAAAAATAGTGTATGGGTATGTTGATAATCCAGATGTTTTTTCAAATTCAGAAACAATAAATAATGCTTTAAATACTGGTCAGTTTCAAGTGGAAACTATATTTAATGAGGGGGAGTACAAGGTGGATATGTACAACCCTATAGTAGATGAGAATAAGAAAATATCAGGGGTAATTTTTATTAGAATAAATATAAAAGAATTAAATGATATAATGAAAAGATGTAGATTAGATGAATATTCAGAGGCTTATATAGTAAATGAAAAAGGCATGTTTTTAACTGAGTCTAAATATATACCTGGAGCTATAGGGAAAGAAAAAATTGATATAGAACGTGTGAAATTAAATATTGATTATTCTAGGTATACACCATATAAAGACTATAGGGGACAAATGGTTTATGGAACGTATTTTCCTATAGATGAAGAACTTAATTGGACTTTAGTAGTTGAAGTAGATAAAAATATGATGGAAAAACTTGATGACCATAATAGTAAAAAGGCAACAGTTTTAGCTACACTACAAGGAATTTTTTTAGTGATTGTACAAATTTTATTGAAAAGATTCTTAGGTGTAGATGTTAATTTAAAAGATATAACCAATGCTGATGGAACAATGAATTATGAAAAACTTACCGAATATGCAGATAAGATATTAGAAAATAAAATAGAAGAAGAAAATAAGGACAAAAGTGAAGATGAAGATCAGAAAAATGATAAAAAAGAGAAAGAGTAAATAAAAATTTAGGCGTAAAATCTTTTATTAGATTTTGCGCCTAAAAATCTTTTAAAAAACCTATAATTATATTTGTTGTGGTGAATAATAATATAAAATGGATTTTTTTCATGTATTTTCTTTAGGACAGTAGTTCAAATATGTTATAATATCTAAAAAATACAATGTTTAAAGGAGCGATAAATAAATGCAAAATCCTATAGTAACAATAAAAATGGCAAATGGAAAAGTAATGAAAGCAGAGTTATATCCAGAGATAGCACCGAATACAGTTAAAAACTTTATAAGTCTTATAAAAAAGGGATTTTATAATGGTCTTATATTCCATAGAGTAATCCCAGGATTCATGATTCAAGGTGGATGTCCAGAAAAAACAGGTGCAGGAAATCCTGGTTATAGTATAAAAGGAGAGTTTAGAGCAAATAACTTTAAAAATGATTTAAAACATACTCCTGGTGTATTATCAATGGCAAGAACAGTTGTTTTAGATTCAGCAGGATGTCAATTTTTCGTAATGGTTGCTGATTCACCACATCTTGATGGTCAGTATGCTGCATTTGGAAAACTTACTGAAGGTTTAGATGTTGCAAATGAAATAGTTTCAGTTCCAACAAACTATATGGATAAACCAAAAGAAGATCAGGTTATGAAAGAAGTTACTGTTGAAACTTTTGGCGTAGAATATGACGAACCAGAAAAAATACAATAATTAATAGAGTTTAAGTGATTGACAATAGCCAGTAAGGATTTTATAGCTATTGTCAATTTTCAATTACTTAAACGGTTATTTAGTTAGTTAAGAGTTAAAAGTTAAGAGTTTAGGAGAAAAGTGGAAACCACTTTCTTTGGAATTGTTAGGGACTGGCTTTGAGTTATTGTGTTAGTAATATAAAACCAGGAGAGCATCAAGTGTTAGCGAAGAAAATAAATTTACCGTGCCTGTCCCATTTGTGATGGAGCCAACACTAGGGGCAATTGCTTATTTAAAGGCTTCACTAAAACCCAAATAGGGGTACTGGTTCTTTGCTTATTTTGTTATACAAATACAGTAATTGTGGAATCTATAGTTAAAGCGAAGAAAATAGCCCCAAATGAACCTGTCCCTCTTGTGATGGAAGTAGAACTTGGAGGAATTGCTTAATTAGAAGTTTTACTTTTGTAGATTAAAAAAAATACGTTGAGAATTACTAGGAATAAAGTGACTAGTAATTACAATAACTGTTAACTATTCACTATTAACTGTTAACTAAAATAAGCTTTTAACTAAAATAAGCTCTTAACTAAAATAAATTATGGTATGAAAGGAGAGTTAGCTATCTCACAAAATAGAAAGATTAAAATTGGTGAGAATACACTACTTAAAATGATTTAGTAGGTTTAGCTAATAAAATTTATGAGTGATTTAAATGATAAGTTATTGATAACATATGGTTTAACTAATGAGGAAATATACAAATTAAATGAAGTATTTAAAAACAAGGTTTCAAAAGAATGTATAGTTATTAAAGATGGTATGGCAAAGTTTAAAATGAAAGAAATAATTTTAGGTAATAAAGGTAATGAAGGTGTAGAAGAATTACCAAAGGAAAAGGTTATTATATTTAATGGATTAGCAAATAGTTCATTACAAAATGCCATAAAGGCTGTTAGAAATAATTTAGAAGACAAACCAATACTAGCAGCTATAACGCCAGTGTCTATAAATTGGAGTTTTAAATTTTTATTAGAACATTTAATAGAAGAGAAAAAAAGATTTTCTAAATAAATATTATATATTAACATGTAAAAAGAAAGGGAATAGTTATGAGTAAAGTAGGAGATAGCATCAGAGACGCTAGAAATGCTAAAGGAATGAGTCAAAAACAACTAGGTAAAAAACTTGGTGTTTCTGAAGGTTTTATTAATGAAATTGAAAGTGGAAAAAAAGTAATAAATGAAAAATTTATGGAACGTATAGGCAAGGTATTAGGTGGTAGTGTACAAAACATGAGTAGTATGTTTCAAAATATAGCTTATGAAGAAGAAAAGAGTCAACCAGCACCTAAAGCTAAAGCTCCAGAAAAGGTAAATGATGTATGGAATGATGCTTTTGGTTCTGTTATAAAAACAATAGGTATATATGGCTATGATTTAAACAAAACTGTAGGGACTAAACAATTACCTGTAATATCTAAAAAGGTTGAAGGTTTTAATCCAGAAAAAGTTTTATTTATTAAAATAGAAAATGATGATTTGATGGGTTTCAGAATTTGTAAAGATGATGTTGCTTTTGCAAACTTAACAAATGAGATAGAGAATAATGCAATTTGTCTTATAGATTATAATGATACTAGAGTTATAAGACAGATAAAAAGATTAGATAATAATAAATTACTTTTAATAAGTAACAAAATTTCACTAAAAACAGAGACTGTATCACATAAAGATATAAAAGTTATTGCTAAATTAAATAGAGTTGAGTTTCAAATTTAGGCAAGTTCTTTGACTTCTTATTTCTTTTCATATGCCTAAAAATATTAATATTTTATCTAAAAAGTATTCATAATTTTTTATGAATACTTTTTTTGTACTTTCAATCATAAAATACTAATAGAGTAATATTTTTGGAGTGAAATTTGCATGGCTAGGACTGAAGGTTTCTATAATTTGTTTTTAAGCATACCAAGAGCTTTAATTGGAAAACTAACTCAAAAATATAAATTTGATATAGATGAAACCATAGAAATAGCAACGCTTTATGGTGAAGAAAGAGACGCAGTTAGAAGGCAGGTAGAAGCAATAGGGGCTACCTTTGAGGATTTAGGATATGGGTTTGGCATAATAACAATTAAGTTTAGTGATTTGGAAAAACTTGAAACAATAAAAGAAATACAGTATATAGAATTACCTAAAAATCTTTATTATAATAGTGAAACTACAAATAGGGCATCTTGTATAACTGATGTAAAAAGTACTTATGGCTTAACTGGAAATGGGGTCTTAGTAGGATTCATAGATAGTGGAATAGATTATATGCATCAAGCATTTAGAAATGAGGAAGGGCTATCAAGAATTGATTATATATATGATTTGCAGTTAAAACAGATATATAATAAAGCACAAATTGATGAAGCAATAAAATCTCCTAATCCATATAATATTGTGCCACATCAAGATAGGGTAGGGCATGGAACACATGTTGCAGGAGTAGCCTGTGCAGGAGGTAAAATTCCAACTAAATACTATGGTGTAGCCCCTGAAAGTTCTATTGCAATGGTTAAACTTACAGGTGAAGCTACTGGTGGATTTACAAAAAGTAGTCAAGTAATGAGAGGAATTAAATTTTTAGTAGATAAAGGAAAGGAGTTAAATAAACCGTTAGTAATAAATTTGAGCTTTAGTACAAATGATGGTGCCCATGATGGAAGGTCATTATTTGAAGAATATATATCAACAATATGTAAATTAGAACGAATAACATTTTGTGTTGCTGCTGGTAATGAAGGAAATAAAGGCCATCATGCAAGGGAACTTATAGAAGGGGAATCAAAAGAAATATCTTTTAACGTGGACAAAGGAGAAATTGGAATAATATTAAGGATATATAAAAGGTTTTTAACTGATATAAGTATAGGTATTAGGTCTCCAGATGGAAGTGTAACACCTAGAATAAATTTAACAAGAGGTTTTGTAGAAGGAAATTTAAGAGGAACATATTATTATGTTTTTTATACAGGGCCATTACCTTTTAATATTTCAGGAGAGATTTTGGTAACATTAGTAGCTCAAGGTGATGAATTATTAGAAGGGGTTTGGTCACTTATAGTTTATAGAGAAAGTGATGAAATTACAGATATAGATATATGGCTACCTATAAGTGAAGCATTAAATGATAAAACAAGGTTTACAAGACCAACAGTCTTTAACACTGTAGGGATACCGGGAACTGTTGAAGATGTTATCACTGTCGGAAGTTATAACAGTGCAATAGGTGATATATCACCATTTTCAGGAAGAGGAAGAGAAGGGGCTGAAATAGTAAAACCTAGTTTAGTAGCACCAGGAATAGATGTAGAAGGACCAATACCTGGTGGTGGCTTTGATGCATTAACAGGAACATCAGTTGCAGCGCCGTCAGTTTCAGGTGCTTCAGCACTACTTATGGAGTGGGGATTTATAAAAGGAAGAGATCCATACCTATATGGACAAAGGTTGAAATATTATTTGTTAAAGGGAGCAAAGGTAGTAAGAAAAACTGAAGTATATCCTAATCCTACATGGGGTTATGGTACGTTGTGTTTAAGAAATGCTTTAGAAGTTTGGATTAATGAAGAGCCGTTAAGAGGGGGAGTTATGGATAAAAATAATCGAGAAGTAAATATTAAGCCTAATGAAACTTTGACAAGTGAGTCATCTAATAAACCAAATGATAATATTCCTGAAGATTTACTTAAGTGTGAAAAGTTATATCAAGATTTAAATTATGATATATTTTTAGTTGAATATTCTGGAGATATAGTATCTGAATTTAAAAATAATCCTAAAGCATGTGTTTTCATTTTAACACCTACTTATGCAATATTAATTGTGCAAAAAGACAGTGTAGAAGAGGTTTTTAATAGTAGCAAAGCTATTACAAATATTGAACCTAATAATCTTTATACCTTAGCAACAATATCTCCAATTGAAGTTGCCAATATAAACACATTTCATAATAATGAATTTCTTAAATTAAGAGGGACTGGAGTAGTTGTTGGAATAATAGATACTGGTATAGATTATTTAAATGAAGAGTTTATGTTAGAAAATGGGAAAACCAGAATAATTTCTATATGGGATCAAGAAGACGAAAGTGGTAAACCACCAAATGATTTTTACTATGGAAGTGAATATACTAGAGAGGAAATCGATAGAGCAATAGAAGCACATAGACGTGGTGAAGACCCTTATTTAATAGTTCCACAAAAGGATGATGTTGGACATGGAACAGAAGTTGCTGGAATAGTTGGTGCAAGGGGTAAAAATGGAGTGTTAGGAGCAGCACCAGATTGTGAATTTATAATTATTAAGACTTTAAGGTCAGATGAAAATACTTTAAGAGAAAATGCTGTATTTGATAAAGGCAATAATATTTATAGTAGTACTTCTATAGCTATATCCATAAAATATCTGTTAGATTGTCATGAAAAACTAGATAAACCATTAGTTATATGTATTCCAATGGAAAGTAATGCTGGTGCTCATGATGGAACCACTGTATTAGAACGGTTTATAGATAGGTATGCTAATGAAAGAGGTGTTATAGCCGTAGCAGGAACAGGAAATCAAGGTGATACTGAAACTCATACTAGGGGTAAATTGGATAAGACCGGTGATGTTAGTAACGTAGAACTACAAGTAGGTCCAAATCAAAAGGGATTAAGTGTATTTATTTGGGCAACTTCTCCTGATAAAATTTCTATCGGTATAACATCCCCTAGTGGGGAGTCTATAGGAAAAATACCTGTTAAATTACAAGCAGTAGATGAGATAAAGTTTGTATATGAAAAAACTAGAGTAACTATAGAATATTTTATATCAGAAAATTCATCAGGAAATGAATTTATCCAAGTTAGAATGTTTGATGTAAATCCAGGAATTTGGCAATTTAGAATAATAGGAGATTTCATATTAAATGGAGATTATGATTTGTGGATATATCAAAGGGCACTTTTAGATCCTGAAACAAAATTTTTAAATCCAGATCCATATATAACATTAACATCCCCTGGTACAGCAAATAATATAATAACAACAGCATATTATAATCAAGAAAAAGGAACTTTAATTGCAGCATCAGGAAGAGGATTTACTAGAGATAATAGAATAAAGCCAGAATTATGTATAGGAGGATTTGAAGTTTTAACTACCACTGTAGGGGGCGGTACAAAGATTGTTACAGGTTCAAGTGCAGCTACAGCAGTTCTTGCAGGGGCAGTAGCTCTTATTTTAGAATGGGGTATAGTAAAAGACAATGATGTATATATGTATACACCAAAGGTTAGGACGTTTTTAATAAGAGGAACTAAACAAATTCCACAGGTTATATATCCTAATAGGGAAGTAGGATATGGAGTTTTAGATTTTAGAAAAGTGTTTGAAAATATGAGAAGCATTCAAGAGAGTAATTTATTTTTTTCTATACCATCAGAATTTGAAGAGTTTTTAGAACCTGAATATGTAAATAAGAACAATAAAGATGATTAAGGTTAAGGCTCAAGTTAAATTAAAAAAAGATTCAATTCTTATGGAGGTATGTAATGAAAGTAAATAGAATCAAAGAAGATTTTATTCTAACTCAAACAACAGAAGAATGTGGGGAACAGTATTTACTAGATGAATTTGAATCATATGTAATAGAATATTATGGAGATTTAACTGGGGCTCTTGCAGATAAATATTATGCTTGTGCAATTATAATAAATCCTATATATGCAATATTAGGTGTAAAAGTAGGTTATTTACAAGAGGTTTTAGCAAAGGTGCCTAATATAGTAAATTATGAAGTAAATAGAATATTTACTTTAAGTTATATATCACCGTTAGAAGCTGCAAATATAACTAAATTTCATAATAATCCTTACTTAAATTTAAAAGGTGATGGAGTTGTAGTAGGAATTATAGATACTGGAATTGATTATTTAAATAAAGAATTTATGACTGAAGATGGTAAAACAAGAATACTTGAAATATGGGATCAAACAGTAGAGGATTTAACACCACCTCCAGGCTTTCACTATGGCACAGTTTATGATAGTGATGAAATTAATGCAGCAATAAAAGCATATAAAAATAATGAAGACCCTTATAAAATAGTAAATAGTAGGGATGAATATGGACATGGAACTTCAATGGCAGGCATAATTGGTGGAAGGGGATATAATGGTATCGTAGGCGCTGCACCTAATTGTGAATTTGCAATTGTAAAGTTAGATGAAGCATCACAAAAGAATTTGATAGCAAATGGATTACAAAGAGGAAGGCACCCTATGTATCAAACAACAGATATTATACTTGCAATAAGATATTTATCTGAAATTCAACAAAGATATAATAAACCATTAATAATATATATTCCACTAGCTAGTAATTTTGGAGGGCATGATGGGTCATCTGTACTAGAAAGGTACATAGACCTTTTTGCTAATCAAAGTGGAATACTTTTTATTACAAGTTGTGGCAATGAAGGTAATAGTGAAACCCACTACAGAAGTAAATTTGAAAAATCTGGAGAAGAAAAAACAATGGAGATTGTTGTAGATAGGGATCAAAAGGATTTGGCTATAACTATATGGTGTAGTAAGCCAGATAAAATTTCAGTTGGACTGGTATCCCCTAGTGGAGAGGTAATTGAGAGGATTCCAGCTAAAATTAAAAAGACCAAAGAACTTAAATTGGTATTTGAAGGTAGTACTATAATTGTGGAATATGATTATCCTAATGATTATAGTGGAAATCAAAACGTAAATATATTAATAAGAGATATTAAAGTTGGGATTTGGCAAATAAAAGTTTATGCTGATTATGTAGTTTTTGGAACTTTTGATGCATGGATATATCAAAGAGAATTATTAGCAAGTAATACTAAATTTTTAAGTTCAGATCCCAATGTAACTCTTACTATACCTTCAACTAGTAATGCAGCTATAAGCACATCTTTTTACAATCAAACAACAAATAGTTCGGTAATTCAATCAGGTAGAGGATTTACTAGAGAGGATGGAATAAAACCTGAGGTTACTGCAGGTGGTGTAGATATACAGGCAACATCTCCAGGAGGAAACATTGTAACTTTAACAGGGTCCAGTGTTGCAGGTGCTGTCCTAACTGGTGCAATGGCACTTTTTTACCAATGGGCAATTGTTCAAGGAAATGATTCTAAGATGTATGCACAAAAAGCAAAAGCTTATATTATAAGAGGAACTCGAAAAAGAAAAGGAGATGTCTATCCTAATAGAGAATGGGGTTTTGGAATCTTAGATTTAGAAGGGATATTCGATTCAATCAGAGAGCTTGATGTAGATCAAAGAAGCATTATAGAACATCATGAGAATAAAGAAACACTTCTTATGTCAAAGGAAGTTGAAGTATATGTTACAGAACATATTGCTAATAGGTTAAAGTATAGCTTTAATTATACAGATTTAATATAGGGATTAAATTTTTAGTGAGATGCTATTGGTTTAAAGTAAAAAAGTGGTTAATAAAAAGTTGATGATGAAACTTAAGTTAATCACTTTTCTATTTTATGAATGAAAATCTATTTAAAACTAAAAAATATGCTTATAAATATTTATGAAAATAAAAATGTCCATTAATTTAAAGTTAATGGTATAAAGAGTAAACAATTTACATTTTAGTACATAAGATATAATGAATTAGTTTTTAAAAAGGAGTATTTTATGGCTGATATAGGTAGAATTTTAGTTAATGTATATAAAAAAGATACTTTTGTACCATTAAAAGACGTAAGAATAATTATGAATCCATCAGAAGATGAAAATAAAAGAGTAGAATTAACAACAAATAGTGTTGGCCAAACAGAAACAGTAGATGTTAATACGCCACCTATAGAGTTAAGTCAACGACCAGAGTATACAGAAATGCCATATAGTTTATGGGATGTTAGGGCAGAGGCACCTGGATTTGAACCGGTAGAAATTAGAAATGCACAGATATTGCCAGAGTCAACAGCTATACAAAATATTGAGCTGTTAGGAAGTCCCTCTGAGTCAAGGGAAATGGGTGAACTTAGAACTATAGATGTTCCTGATAATAGGCTTTTTGGCACATTTCCACCAAAAATACCAGAGGCACCAGAAAAACCATTACCTAAGAGTCCTGGTGGTGGGTTTGTTGTTTTAGATGAAGTAGTGGTTCCAGAGTTTGTTATTGTTCATGCTGGTGTACCTACTAATACTGGTGCGCCAAGTTATAGAGTTCCATTTAAAGATTATATTAAAAATGTTGCAAGTTCTGAGATATATTCAACTTGGTCAGAAAATACAATAAGGTCTAATGTATATTGCATACTATCTTTTACATTAAATAGAATTTTCACAGAGTGGTATACCGGTAAGGGATATAATTTTACAATAACCAATTCAACTGCCTTTGATCATGCTTTTACTTATGGTAGAAATGTTTTTGATAATATAAGTAGGATAGTAGATGAAATATTTACAAGCTATGTAAAGAGAAGAGGAGCAAAACAACCATTATTAACTCAATATTGTGATGGTGAAAGGGTGAAATGTCCTGGATGGTTAACACAATGGGGAAGTAAATATTTAGGTGACCAAGGGAAAACCCCTTATGAAATATTGACAAGTTTTTATGGACCTGACATAGATATAGAAAAAGCACCAAAGGTTTCTGGCATACCTAAATCCTATCCAGGTTTTACATTACAAGTAGGTAGTTCAGGAGATCCTGTTACAACAATTCAAACTTTTTTAAATAGAATAGGGGATAATTATCCACTAATTCCAAAGGTGGCCGTAGACGGAGTTTATGGTCAATCAACTGCAGATGCAGTAAAAACCTTTCAAAAGATTTTTAATTTACCACAAACAGGTGTAGTAGATTATTCAACATGGTATCAAATATCTAATATATATGTTGGAGTAACAAAAATTGCAGAACTTAGAAGTTCTATGGGAATAAATGATAATGAGGTTGAATCTGTTGCAAGAGAAATGGGAATATTTGTTCCACCAACATTTATAATTGGAAGATCATTAGATGTTCCTACAATAGATTATCCTGTTAAATAAGTTAAAGGAAAAACTTAAAAAATCATTGAATCTAAAATAACTAGCCAATTTAAAATGGGCTAGTTATTTTTTTATACATATATTGGGAAAATATTTAAATTTTTTATTTCTTTTCATATGCCTAATTGATATTATTATAATATATAGGAAAACATATATTATAAAATTAATACAGAATAGACATAATTAAGTGGCAAAATATAAAGTAACGGAGAATTTCAAATATAGAAAGTTAAAAATATAGGAGTTCAAGAAATATTTAAGTTTAAGGTTGTTTTTCTATATTTGATAGCAAAATATTTATATGTAAGTTAAAAAAGTTAGATTGAATTTTTATAATATAGAGAAGGGTAGGTGAATAACCTGATTACTTTTATGAATTAAAGTTTTAAAATCAGGTGATTAATATGAAGAATAAAACTATATTAATTGTAGATGATGAAGAAAATATAAGAAGGTTGTTAGCTGCATATTTATCTAAAGAGAATTATAATATACTACAAGCAAGTAACGGCGTTGATGCTATAAACAAAGTTAAAAGTAATGAAGTAGATTTAATTTTATTAGATATAATGATGCCGGTGATGGATGGCTTTGAAACCCTTAAGATACTTAGAAAAGAGTACAATATGCCAGTTATAATGCTAAGTGCAAAAGGTGAAGAAGAGGATAAATTATTAGCATTTGGAATAGGTGTTGATAATTATGAAACTAAGCCATTTAGTCCTAAAATATTAGTAGCGAAGATAAATGCACTAATGAAAAGGACCTATGGATACGATAATAAAGATGAAGATGTGTATGAATTTAATGGTTTGTGTATAAATGAGAAATCTCATAATGTTATTGTGGATAACGAAGATATATCTTTAACTCCAACAGAATTTTCACTACTTATGTATTTTGTGAAAAATAAAGATATAGTGTTATCTAGAGAACAAATACTAAATGGTGTTTGGGGATATAACTTTATGGGGGACTTTAGAGTAGTAGATACTAGTGTTAAAAGATTAAGAGAAAAAATAAATGATAAAGCAAAATACATTCAAACAGTAAGGGGATTTGGATATAAATTTGAGGTAAAAGATGAGAAACAAGATATATAGATATTTAGATAGTATAAACAAAAGTATATCTAAGAAATTGTTTTTTATAACTATGGTAATATTTATATTATTTTTAAGCTTTACCCTTATAGTTCAAAGAATATTTTTCGAGAATATGTATTTTAATAAGAAGAGCCAAGAGATAAAAAGTGTTACTGCAAAATTTATTCAAAAATACAATAAGAGTGAAAGTTATGATGAGATTTTAGAGTTAATGAAGGAATGTGAAGAGGAATATAATACCTATATAGGCATTGTGGAGTATAAACCTGGATTTAGCATAGCTATGAATATAGAAGTTGTTGATGAAAGAAATAGCAGATCTAAACATATAATGGAGATAGTAAATGAAATTAGAAATAATAAATCTCTAATGCAAAAGCTTGTATCAAACAATATAGCTGTGTTTAGTGTTGAAAGTGATTATAGCGAAAATAAAGAGCTTGTATGTGTTACATTAGATGAAAGCAATTTAATTGTAGCTACTACTTCTATGTTACCGATAAGTGAAGGTATAAGTGTTATAGAAGAGTTTTATAAGTATTTTTATATTGTAGCTATATTTATAATATTGATACTTTCATATGTGTATTCTAATATGATAACTAATCCATTAAAAAACATAAATGATAAAGCTAAAAAAATGAGCACATTAGATTTTACAGAAAGATGTGAGTATGAATCAGAGGATGAAATAGGTAATTTAGCAACTACATTGAACTTTTTATCTTATAACTTAACTAGTGCTTTAACATCGCTTCAACAGACAAATGTTAGGTTACAAAAGGAAATAGAAAAAGAACGTCAATTAGAAAAAATAAGAAAAGATTTCGTAGCTGCAGCATCACATGAGTTAAAAACTCCTATAACTATTATACAAGGATATGCTGAGGGCATAAAAGATGGTATATTTAGCGAAGAGGATCAAAAAGAATCTTTAGATATAATTATAGATGAAACTAATAGAATGAGTAACTTGGTTAAAGATATGCTAGAATTATCAGCACTAGAAAGTAAAGTTATTGATCTTAATTTTGAAGAATTTAATTTAGGTGAAATGATATCTAGTAATTTAAGGGCATTATCAAATGAAATAAATGAAAAAAACATAAAGGTAATAGAACGATATTGCTTAAATCCAATAATATGCGCTGATAAGTTTAGGATGGAACAGGTAGTTATAAACTTTATAACTAATGCCATAAGGTATACAAAAAACCATGGCAATATATTTATAGCTATTGAAAATGATGGAGATTTTATAAGAGTATCTTTTGAAAATACCTGTGATCTATTAAGTGATGAACAGTTAGAAAACATTTGGCATAAATTTTATAAAGTTGATAAATCAAGAACTAGAAAGTTAGGCGGAAATGGCTTAGGACTTTCTATAGTTAAGAATATACTTAATATGCACAACTTTAAATATGGAGCTAAAAACACAGAAAGAGGTGTGGAGTTTTATTTTTATTGTAACTTAGTAAAATAGAGAATTAATTTAATTTATATATTAAATGGTATAAGTAAAGGGGGAATTTTCAGTGAAGGGAACAGCTGTAAGTGCTTGGTTTAAAACTTGCAGAAAACTTTATGGTGATAGTTTTGTAGATGATGCAATGATTCATGTAGGGTTTGATGCTACAAAAGTTTTTTCACCAGCAGAAGATGTAAATGATGAAAAAATAGAAAAATTTATACATTATGTTACTAGAGAAAAAAATATAAGTGAGAAGGAATTATGGTTAAAAATAGGTCATGACAATGTATATTCTTTTGCAGAAGAACTTCCAACATTTTTTAAAAGTGATAATACGTACTCATTCTTAAAATCGCTTTATGATATTCATTTGGTTATGACTAAGAAAATACCAGGAGCTAATCCTCCAATAGTTAATATAGAGGCAATATCAAACAAGGAAGCTATAATTACGTATTCATCTAAAAGAAAGATGTTTGATTATTTCTTAGGTATGTTAGAAGGAAGCTTTATGTACTTTAAGGAAAAAGCAGATTTTGATATTATAGAAACTAAAGATAATACAATGCAAGTTAAAATAACATTTCAGGAAGATATAAAGTATAAAAAGAAATATTTTATAAACAATGTTTTATCTTTAGGATTTCTAAAAAACGTTGCATCAAAAGTAGGCTTATTTACATTTGTAATTATGTTTTTAATAAATTTACCTATATTAGGATTTAGTGGTGTATTAAAAAATTTATTAATTTCCTTTATAAGTGGTATTGTGAGTTTTGTTGGTGTGAAAATTTTATTAAGACCAATGAATCATATAAATGAAGTTATAGAAAACTTAAATAATAAGAAGTTTGTAGAGGATAGTAAGATAGTTACAAATGACGAATTTGAATACTTATATGATAGAATAGACAAACATGTTAAAGGAATAAAAAGCGACTTTATTGGATTAAAGGGAATAACTGATGAAATGGGTAGTTTTGCTCAAAAGCTAGGTAATATATCAGATAATATGTATAGAACTTCTGGTGATATTGTAGAAGTAGTTAATCAAGTTGCAAATACATCTGTAGATCAAGCTAATAGTACAGAAACTGCAGCACAAGTTTTAAATGACAATATTAATGGTTTAAAAGCAATAGTTAATAATGAAAACGAAAATAAGGAAGAACTAGAATTAACTGTAGGTAAAATAAATAGCAGTTATTTAAAAATTGAAAATACTAGTAAAAATATTCTAGCTACATTAGAAGGGTTCCAAGAAGTAAAAACAAAAGGAACTCAACTTGGTGACAAAGCTAAAGACATAACAAATATTGTTTCTATAGTAGCTCAAATATCAGATATGACAAATTTATTAGCTTTAAATGCTTCCATAGAAGCTGCAAGGGCAGGAGAGCAAGGAAAAGGATTTGCTGTAGTTGCAGAGGAAGTAAGAAAACTAGCAGAGCAGACTAAGGATGCAGTGCAAGAGATAAATACTAACTTAGTTCAGTTTGTAGAAGATATTGGTGGACTTGTAATGAATATAGATAGTCAGTATGAAGTACTTCAAAAAGAGACTGAAGGATTACAATTAATAAGAGATGTAAGCAAAGAGTCTACAACATCTGTTAAAACTGTTTCAAAAGCAATGATTAAAACAATAGAAAAATTAGATTCACAGGCAGGTTCTATAGCTAGTATGTATGATAATATAGAATCTTTAGCTGCTATAGCAGAAGAAAACTCTGCGTCATCACAAGAAGTAAGTGCTAATGTTAATGTATACTCTGAAGAGATTAAAAAGCTTACAGAAAGCATAAATGAATTTGATAAAATAGCAACATACTTTAAAGATAGCTTAGACAATTATAAAGTATAATAAATGGTTGTTTAGTATTTAACAGTAATTAGTGAAAAGTTGAGGGCTTTAGTAATTGACAGTTGACAATGGACAATTGACAATGTTAGTTGAAACTGTTACTCAGTTTCTTTGAATTAAAGGGAATAAATTTAAAATTAAGAAATGAAATTAATAAATGGGACAGGCAAGAAACCTGTAGTTCCATAAAAAAAATAGTTAAAATATATTTTTTATAACTAAAAAAATTAGCCAGTCCCAAGAGTAGCTACTTTGTAGCGTAGATGTTAGGGACAATCTTTGAAAAATTAAGAGTTAAAAGTTGAGGAGGGGCTGTTGCAAAACTAACTAAAGGTTAGGGGAGCGATAGCTCCCTTTTTTACAGGTAATTTGATTAATATATGATTAATGGCAAGAAAAAATTTAAAGGGCTATTCAGAAAAATATAAAAGAAACTCTAATAATTTTGTTATTTTATTTTCAGAACTAAACGGTTGAAGTGACGTCCTGTCTAGGCAATCGCTAACCCCGTCCTTGGGGTTAGGTTCTAAAAACAAAACACAAACTTATAAGATTTTCTAATTCTATTTTTAATGAATAACTTATTTAAAAATTTTCTTACCATCTTTTGAATTCAAAAATATTAATAAATGTTTTTTATAACAAAAGACAGGTTCAAAAAAACCTGGCTTTTACAGTATAATTATTTTGCGACAGCCCCTTTAAATTTGAGTGGAGTAAGGTTTCAGGTTGAAATAAAAATTTAAGTAGAAGTTAATAACAAAGTGTAGCACCGTAACAAATGGGACAGGCACGACCAAATGCAGCTTCATAAGATAAAAATCAGCTATTTAAATTTAGTTACCATAGATAAAAAAAGTTAGCCAGTCCCAAGAGTAGCTACTTCGTAGCATAGATGTTAGGGACTGGCTTTGTTTTGTTAGTTGAGCAAGACAAATTTAGGAGAGTATTAAATTTTAGTGAAGAAAGTAAACTTATCGTGCCTGTCCCATTTGTGATGGAGCCGACATTAATAGTAATTACTTATTTAGGTGTTTGGGACTGGCTTTGAGTTATTAGTTGAAATATGATTTTAAAAAATCTAATCATATAATTTGCTCTGCCAATTTATATAAAAAAATACGTTCAGTATTACTGGGAACAAAGTGATTAGTAATAACCACAACTGTTAACTATTCACTGTTCACTTTTAACTAGAAAAGTCCCACTTGTAATGGAGCCAACATTAATAGTAATTACTTATTTAAAAATTTCACTAAAACCAAATAGGGGTACTGGTTCTTTACTTATCTTGTGGAATCTACAGATTTAGAGAAGAAAATATCCAAAAATGAACCTGTCCCTCTTGTTATGAAATTAATACTTAAAGATATTGCTTATTTAAGCTTTTAGATAAAACTAAATTAAACTCCATCTAAATTAAAGTCAGGGATAAAACTTTCTTTGCAAGTACCTTCTTCTTGAATAAAGGCATTTTTATAACCAAGCTCTACGCAATAATCTATCAACGCTTCATAATGCTTAGGGTTAAGTGGTTTTGTTAGCTCTTCATATTCACTACAGTTATAAAAAGGAGTATATTGATTCATAAGACTTAAAAATACTTTATCATTATATTTTTTATATACATAATCTACTATTTTTTTAGAGTCAAAAAGTAAGCCTGGAAGCATTAAATGTCTTATAATAACACCCTTTTTAATTAGTCCATTCTCATTAAAAACAGGTTGTCCAATCTGAGAGAACATTTCATCTATAACATTTGTTGCTACAGTAAAATAATGTGGAGCTTTAGAATATTTTACAGCGTACTTATCACTAAAGTATTTTAAATCCGGAAGATAAACATCTATGTATCCATTTAACATTTTAATAGCATTTACATCCTCATATCCATTGGAGTTATAAACTATAGGAAGAGTAAGCCCCTTAGATTTAGCTAGTTTAATAGCCTCAATTATTTGAGGAATATAGTGAGTTGGAGTTACTAAGTTTATATTATTTACATTTCTAGATTGTTGCTCCAAGAAAATAGAACTTAATCTTTCTATAGAAATTTCTTTACCAAATCCCTCAGTACTAATTTTATAATTTTGGCAAAAAACACATTTTAAATTACAGTTTGAAAAGAAAACCGTTCCTGAACCATTTTCTCCAGATATACAGGGTTCCTCCCAAAAATGTTTAGATACTTTCGATACCTTAATTTTATCAGAGGCTGAACAAAAACCAATTTCACCACCAGTTCTGTTAACACCACAATTTCTAGGACAAAGACTACAAGAACGTAATATATTTAAATTACTCATTAAAATCACCTTACTTAATGTATTGTAGAATATATAGAATTCAAAATTATATCTAAATTTGTTATCTTATTAATTGAATTCACATAGAATCTACATTTATGATTTTAGTTTATTAAATTTTATTTATCAACCATAACGCTTAACTATCTTAGGGACTGGCTAACTTTTTTTATTTATAGCAATTAAATTTAAAGAGCTACTCTCTGTTTTATGGGTATACATCTTTCGTGCCTGTCCCATTTGTTACGGCTGTACATTTTGAATTTAGCTTTAGTTAGATTTATATCTTCAATTCAGAATTTATTCTCTCTAATTCAAAGAAACTGGTAATCCAGTTTCAACCATTATTGTCAATTGTCCTTTGTCAAATGTCAATTATATAATGTTCTTAATTCTTAATTTTTTTAATTGTCCTTTGTCCATTGTCAAATTTTCAAAACTTTCTACCTCAACTAAATAAGCAACTATCCTATGTTACACCTCCATCACAAATGGGACAGGCACGGTAAATTTATTTTCTTCGCTAACACTTGATACTCTTCTAGTTTTATATTTTTCAACTAATAGCTCAAAGCCAGTCCCGAACAACTACGCAGCAAAGCTACTATCTTAAGGACCGGCTTTGATTAATTTAAATTTTATTGATAACATTTTAGATTTCACTCACAAAATAACTTATGGAAAATATATTTTGCTACGCGTGTCCTTCTTGTTACGGCTGTAAACTTTGAATATAACGTTGTTTAATTTAATATCACAAACTTAGAATTTACGCCCCTAAATTAAAAAGAAACTGGCAGTTCAGTTTCCTCCATTATTGTCGGATTGGCCCCCTCAAAGTGGACTCTAAATGCTAATTACTAGCTTATTCTTAAAATTACTATTTGTTAAATTATAAAACTCATTTGGAGTCCTATAATCAATTGAAGAATGTATTCTTTTAAAGTTATAGTTACTTACATAAT